>NZ_JAPDBE010000032.1:0-59468 GCF_027705025.1 Aeromonas sp. D3
GGAGAAGGATTCGAACCTTCGAAGGCAGAGCCGTCAGATTTACAGTCTGATCCCTTTGGCCGCTCGGGAACCCCTCCCCAAGTGCGAGGCGCATACTATCAGATCCGGCAGCTTTGTGAACCCCTTCTGGTGATATCTGGCGACAAAAAAGTGCGAACTGGTCATTTTTTGATATTTTTCGCTCATTTTTCATCCTTATCAACGACTTCTATGTCGATTCCCAGCATGAATACGGCGAGAGACCCGTGCCGGCAGGCACTGATGGAGAGGGCGGGCCATGCGTGGCTTTCCAGCATTTTATACTGAAAATATGGCCTCATCATGTAACTGTGATGGCTGACCGGTTCATGGATGGACATTGCTGCTGCGTCATTTTACTCTCACCATGTTATTCAACTGTTAACATGGACTGTGGACTCTTCTATGCAGCCTCTCGATATTGCCGTGTTGCGCGGCCAGTTTCCCGCCCTCAATCAACTGGTTGATGGCAAGACCCCCATCTTCTTCGACGGCCCGGGCGGCGCCCAGGTGCCTCACTCTGTGCTCAGCGCCATGACTGACTATCTCGGCCGCTTCAACGCCAATCTGGGGGGGCCTTTTTTCTCGGCCCGAGCCACGGAGCAGCAGGCACAGCGAGCCAGAGAGGCAGTAGCGACCCTGCTTGGGGCTGACAGCGCCGAGGAGATCGTTTTTGGCGCCAACTTCACCACACTGACGTTTGCGGTCAGCCGCGCTCTGTCACGGGAGTGGCAGGCGGGGGACGAGATCATTGTCAGCGGGCTGGATCACTACTCCAATGTGTCGAGCTGGCAGCAGGCGGCGGCTGATCGCGGCGTTGTGGTGCATCAGGTGAGGGTAGATGTGGCGAACGGCGGGCTCGACTACGGGCATCTGTTCAGCCTGCTGGGCCCCAAGACCCGGCTGGTCGCGGTGACGGCGGCTTCCAATACGACTGGCACTCTGGTCGATATCCCTCGCATCGCCGATGCCGTGCACGGGGTCGGGGCGCTGCTCTATGTGGACGCTGTTCATTTTGCCCCTCACGAGCGCATCGACGTGCAGGCCTGGGATTGTGACTTTCTCGGCTGCTCCGCCTACAAGTTCTTCGGTCCGCACCTTGGTATCCTGTATGGCAAGCACCGCCATCTGGAGCATTTCACCCCTTACAAGGTGGAGCCCGCGAAGAATGTGGCGCCCGGCAAGTGGGAAACCGGCACCCAGAGTTGGGAAGCGCTGGCTGGAGTCGAGGCCACCATAGGGTATCTGGCCTCCCTCTCCGGGTTGGATGCGGCCGAACATGATCTGGAGGCCCGTCTCGATCTGGCATTTGCCCGCAGCCATGCCCATGAGCAACAGCTCAGCGCCCATCTGCTGGCCAAGCTGGCCGAGCGTCCTTGGTTTGCCCTGCATGGCATCAATGACAGCCAGGGGCGCACCCCCACCTTCGCCCTCACCTCGAACCGCCATACGCCGGTCGAGATGGCGGAATTTCTAGGCCAGCATCAGGTCTGTAGCTGGGCGGGCCACTTCTATGCGCTAGCCCTGGTCGAGCAGTTGGGGGTGAGCGAGGGGGTCTTGCGGATAGGTTGCATGCACTACAACACGTCGGCCGAGATCGACCGGCTGTTTGCCCTGCTCGACGACATGCCCGCCTGAAACAGTTGTGCCCGGCAGGCCGGGCACACTTCGCAAGTGGCTGAACGCGCGCTTTATCGACCCACGATGGCGTGGTGAATATCCTGCAGCGGCAGTATGTGACGGGCGGCCCCGAGCTTTATGGCCTCCTTGGGCATGCCGAACACCACGCAGGATGCCTCATCCTGGGCGAAGGTATTGGCCCCCGCCTCCAGCATTTCCCGTAACCCGCGAGCGCCGTCATCTCCCATGCCCGTCATTATGATGCCGGTGGCATTGCCGCCGGCAAACTTGGCGACTGAGCGAAACAGCACATCCACCGAGGGGCGATGGCGGTTGATGAGGGGGCCATCCATGACATCGACGTGATAATAGGCGCCGCTGCGCTTGAGCAGCATGTGCTTGCCGCCGGGGGCTATGAGTGCCAGACCCGGAATGACCCTGTCATTGCTTTTGGCCTCTCTCACCTCGATCTGGCAAAGGCTGTTGAGCCGCTCGGCAAAGGAGGCGGTGAACTTCTCCGGCATGTGCTGCACTATGACGATGCCGGGACAGACCCGCGGCAGGTTCGTCAGCACGGCTTCCAGTGCCTGGGTACCGCCGGTAGAGGTACCGATCGCCACGATCCGCTCCGTGGTCTGGGCCATGGCATGCTGGCTGGCTGGCGGCATGATGGCATCGGCGCTGAGTTTGGCCGCCACGATCAACGGGGGCGCCTTGCCCAGCCGTTTGACATTGGCTTGGGCGGCTGCGCGCACCGCCATGGCCAAGGCTTGTGCCGACTCCTGCAAGAAGCTTTTGAGGCCGACCGTGGGCTTGGTGATGATGTCCACCGCTCCGGCGGCCATGGCCTGTAGCGTGGTTTCCGCGCCTTTCTCTGTCAGGGACGAGCAGATGACTACCGGGGTAGGGTGTTCGGCCATGATCTTGGTGAGGAAGGTGATGCCATCCATGCGTGGCATCTCCACGTCCAGCACTATCACGTCGGGCCACTCTTTTTTCAGTTTTTCCAGTGCAAACAGCGGATCCGAGGCGGTGGCTATCACCTTGATGTCCGGTTCTTGTTCGAGAATGGCCTGTAACACCTGCCTGACCACGGCGGAGTCGTCCACCAGCATGACCTTGATCTGTTTCATTCCCGTTCCCTTAACGATGTGGCAGCCGATGATGACGAACCCAGACATTGCCGCTGGCCAGTTCAAAGATCAGGCTTCTGTGTCCTGCATGTCCGAGATGATGGGCCTTGATGGTCAGGCCCAGGTGCTGCGTCAGTTGCCAGGCTGCCTTGATGTTCTTGATGGCCACATTCATGGTGGTGAGTGTCTGCTGTTCGATAAACATGTTGCCGCCGCCGAACAGTTTGACCTCATAGTCGTGAATGGGGGCGGGGTACTTGCTTATTTCATTGATAAATAACTGGATTGCTTCATCGGCATAGCGGCCATCCAGTGGGTCATCGCCGCGAGCCCGGCTTGGCAGCATGTAGTGGCACATGCCACCCCGTTTCTGCTCCGGATGCCACATGGTAATGGCGACACAGGAACCCAGATGGGTGCGAATAATTGTGTCATCTTGGCCAAAAAAGAACTCTCCTGGTTGCAGCATGATCTCTTTCATTCTGAAACCCTTATGGTTTCAGATAGATGGACGGCGACACCAGTTGCAAGCCGTGGGGCAGGCCGTTCAGGCTTTCCGCATGGCTGACGATGAGGTAGCCCCCCTTCTTCAAGCGCGGCACCAGACGCTGCAGCACTTGTCCCTTGGTATCCCGGTTGAAATAGATCATCACATTGCGGATCAGAATGATGTCGAACATGCCGATGTCGGGCAGTTCCTGATTCAGATTGATGTGGCGAAACTGTACTTTGTCCCTGAGCTTGCGATCGATGATGAAGGTTCCCTCCTGAAACCCCACGCCCTTCAGGCAGTACTTCATCAGGAAGGAGAGCGGAATATTGTGGGCTCGCTCCATGGGATATTGCCCCGCTCTCGCCTGTTCCAGCACCCTGGTCGAAATATCCGAGGCGATTACTTCCCAATTGCCCTGGCTCAATGTCTCGGCCAGGGTCATGGCCAGGCTGTAAGGCTCTTCGCCCGATGAGCTGGCCGCGCTCCAGACTCTCACTCCCCTCTCTTTTGGCAGTCGTGCCAGTACCTTCTCGCTGAGAAACTCGAAGTGCTTTGGCTCCCGGAAAAAGTAGGTCTCATTGGTGGTGAGCAGATCCAGCGCGACCTGCAGCTCTGCCCCCCTCTGGTTCATGATCAGGCTGAAATAGTCACCATAGCTCTCCAGCTCATAGTGGCAGAGCCGTTTTGACAGCCGGCTGGCGACCAGAGCTTTCTTGGCCGGTGACAGATCAATGCCCGCCGTCTGGTGGATCCAGCGTTGAAACTGCGCAAATTCATCATCATGCAACTGGGTCTGATACACGGTCGGACTCCCTGTGGCGATAGGGTTGGGGCGGGGGATCCATGCTCACCCGGCCCCTCGATTAAAACCGGACAAAATCCCCATCGTTGCGGGGGCGAGGGGAGGTGCCGAATCCATCCTGCCCATTGCCGTCAGTCACGAATCGTCCTCGCGTAGCAGCACGGGGGGGCGCGGCTTTCTGACTCGCGCCGCTTTTGTGTTGCTCCAGGGTGAAGAACTCCATGGCCAGTTGCAGTTGCTCGGCCTGGCTGCTCATCTCCTCTGCGGTGGCGGCCAGCTCCTCGCTGCAGGAGGCATTTTGCTGAGTCACCTGGCTTAGCTGATTCATGGCGATGTTGATCTGGCTGACGCCGGTGGATTGTTCAGCGGAGGCGGCGCTGATCTCCTGCACCAGATCCGAGGTCTTGTTGATGGAGGGCACCATCTGGTCGAGCAGGCGACCTGCCTTTTCCGCCATGTCGACGCTGCTGGAAGCCAGCTCGCCTATCTCCTGGGCGGCCACCTGACTGCGCTCCGCCAGCTTGCGTACCTCTGCAGCAACCACCGCAAAGCCTTTGCCATGATCTCCCGCCCGCGCAGCTTCGATGGCGGCGTTGAGGGCCAGCAGATTGGTCTGGTACGCGATGTCATCTATGATGCCGATCCGCTTGGCGATCTGCTTCATGGCATCGACCGTGAGCTTGACCGCTTCCCCCCCTTCCATCGCCTCTTTGGCTGCCTTGCTGGCCATGCCATCCGTGATCTGGGCGTTGTCTGTGTTCTGGTTGATGCTGGCACTCATCTGCTCTATGGAGGCGCTGGTCTGCTCCATGCTGGATGCCTGCTCGCTGCTCGACTGGCTGATGGATTGGGCGGTGGCGCTGACTTGCTCAGAGGCGCTGGACAGGTTGTCAGAAGCCCCTCTTACCTCTGTGACTATGTTGGTCAGCGAGACTATGGTCTGATTGAGGGAGTCCTTGGTGGTGCCGAACACCCCAGGATAGTCGGCCTCGATCGTCTGGGTCAGATCGCCCTTGGCCAGGCATTGCACCACCCTGATGACGTCGTTGAGGCTGGTGTCTATTACCTCGGCAATGTGATTGATGCCTTCCCCCAGTGTCTGGAAGAAGCCACTCTTGCCGGTCAGGTCCATGCGGCGGTGCAGCTCGCCCTTGATCACTGCCTGCACTATTTCCGACATTTCCCGCTCGATAGAGACCTCTTTGGTGCGATCCGACCACTCGACCACGGATCCCAACCGCTCGCCATCGTCGCCGAACACAGGGTTGGCGATGAGGGAGAAGGTGCGCCCGCCGAGCAGTATCTGGGTTTGGTAGGTGTTGTTCAGCTTGGCCAGCATGCTGCGTTGATGGCCGGGATTTTTGTGGAAGCTGTCGATGTTGGCACCCATCAGGGTGGCAGAGTTGAAGCTGTAGAGCTCTTTTTTAATGTCGGATTCGGCCTCGCTCAGCATTGCCCTGACAGACTCGTTCATGTAGATGATGTTGAGGTCTGTGTCGGCAATCATCACGTTGGTAGTGGCACCATCGAGCGCCTTCTTGACCCGCAGGCTTTCGGCGGCGGCGAGCTTGGCCGCTGTGTTTGCCGCTTTCACCTCGTTTTCGATGGCGATTTCCTTGGTCCGGTCGGCCCACTCCACCACTGAACCGAGCCGCTCCCCGCTGTCGTTGAAGACAGGGTTGGCAATGAGGGAGAAGATGCGGCCACCGACCGAGATCTGCGCCCGGTAGGTCTTGTCCAGCTTGGCCAGCATGCTGCGCTGGTGGGACGGATCCTTGTGAAAGGTATCTATGTTCTTGCCCATCAGTTGTCTGGTGTCGAAGTTGGGCAGATCCTTGCGGATGTCGGATTCCGCCTGCCCCAGCATGGCGAGCACGGCTTCATTCATGTAGACGATGTCGAGGTTGTTATCGGCGATCATCACATTGGTCGAGGCGCCATCCAGCGCCTTGCGTACTCGCAGGTTCTCGTCATAGAGCGCCTGATTGTCACTGATGGTAGTGAGGCTGCTGCTGAGTCGCTGCCCGAGCAGCGCGATCACGGCATTGAACTCCTGACAGAGCTCTCGCAGTGGGCCGCTGAGTGTGCCCAGTTCAAGCTGGGTTGGCAGGTCACCCTGCGCTATCCCTTGCTGCAGGGTGCGTGTGGCGCCTATCAGCTGGGTCAGTTCTGTTTGCAGCAAGGCATGCGCGCTGCCGTTGCCGAAGAGATTGCCAAAGAATGATTGAGTCATGAGCCTTATCCTTGTGCGACATGCCATTGCTGTGTGGTGTGAGCGTCACCCTTGCTGTTTTTAATACCCTGCTTAAGGGGTTTGCGCTCTGTGCTCCAGCTGCCGTTCCTGCTGCTGGGTCAGTTCGCTGAGTTGTGCCATTTCGTCGATGGAGAGCACCTTCTCGGTATTGATGAGAATGACGAACTTGCCATTCACCTTGCCCATGCCGCTGATGAAGTCGGCCCGGATGTGAGCCCCGAAGCTGGGGGGCGGCTCTATCTCGTCGCAGGGAATGGTCAGCACCTCAGATACTGAATCCACCACGACGCCTATGTCCTGATTGCCATGCTCCGAGTCATCCGGGTGTATTCCTTCGATGATGACGATGCAGCTGCGGCGAGTGATGCTGGAGGGGGCGTTGCCAAAGCGGGCGTTGAGATCCACCACTGATACCACAGCTCCCCTGAGGTTGATCACGCCCCGGATGAAGCTTGGCATCATGGGGATAGGGGTGATGTTGCCGTACTCGATGATCTCTTTGACCCCGAGAATATTGATGGCAAACATCTCGCCATTGATCAGGAATGTCAGGTATTGGGCGTCGCCCTGATTGTCATGGGCCAGTGTGCTGGGGGGCGCGGCCACTTCGGTTGACATGCTCATGGGTCTCTCCGGTTAAAAGCGGACAAAGTCGGCTTCGTCAACCAGGGGTTGCGGCGCCGTGTTGCCGTGCAGCGGGTGTTGGGCCGGCATGACAAACTTGCCTCTGGGAGCCGAGCCTCTGTGTGAGCTGTCACTCGGCTTTGAGGGCTTGGCCAGGTTTGCCAGCGAGAAGAAATCCATGGTTTGCTGCAGCTCGTTGGCCTGGGAGCTCATCTCCTCGGCGGTGGCGGCGAGTTCTTCGCTGCTGGCCGCGTTCTGCTGGGTCACCTGGTTAAGTTGACTCATGGCCATGCTGATCTGGTTGGCTGCGCTGGCCTGCTCGCCGGATGCCGCATTGATCTCCTGCACCAGATCGGATGTCTTGCGAATGGAAGGCACTATCTTGTCGAGCAGGCTGCCTGCCTTTTCCGCGGTATCGACGCTGCTGGAAGAGAGCTCGCCTATCTCCTGCGCCGCTATCTGGCTGCGTTCGGCCAGTTTGCGCACCTCGGCGGCCACCACGGCAAATCCCTTGCCGTGCTCACCGGCCCGTGCCGCCTCAATGGCGGCATTGAGTGCCAGCAGATTGGTCTGGTAGGCGATGTCATCGATGATGCTCACCTTGCGGGCAATCTGTTGCATCGCCGCCACGGTTTGCTGCACCGAGCGACCCCCTTCGGTGGCCTCAAGCACGGCGCCGCTCGCCATGTTGTCGGTGACCTTGGCGTTGTCGGTATTCTGGTTGATGCTGGCACTCATCTGTTCGATGGAGGCGCTGGTCTCCTCGACGCTTGCGGCCTGCTCGCTGGTGGCCTGGCTCAGGGATTGGGCCGTGGTACTGACCTGATTGGAGGCGTTGGTGAGGTTGTCGGCGGCGTTGCGCACCTCTTCGATAATGGCGGTCAAGGCGTCTATGGTGCTGTTGAGGCCATCTTTGGTCTGACCAAAAATGCCCGGGTAGGGTTGCTCAATTTTCTGGGTCAGGTCTCCCTGAGACAGGGCGGTGGCGATGCGCATCACATCCTTGAGGCTGGTGTCGGTAACATTGGACAACTGGTTCAGCAACTCGGACAGGCGCTTGATGTACCCCTGCCGGTTGTCCAGCGCTATCTTGTAGCTGAAATCCCCCTTCTCGACGGCCGCTGTGACCAGGGTTTCAATGTCATTGATGAGAGAGGTCAGCTTGTTGACCATGTTCTGCATGGCCATCAGCAGTTGGCCTGCTTCATCATGGGCACCAATGGTGATGGTGACATCCAGATTGCCTTCTGCCAGGTGGTTGGCTACCTGCAGCGCCTGATTGATGGGGGCAATGATGCTGCGGATGAGGACGATGCCAAACCAGGCCGCTGCTACTATGCCTGCTGTTATCACCCCCATCATGGTGAGCAGCATGGTGTCATACCAGGATTGGGCCTGCTCATATTCGGATTTGGCGACATCCAGTTGCAGGTTGACCAGCTCGGTTATCTTGTTGCCGATGGGATCGATGGAGCCATAAAGCTTGCCGTCAAACTCATCGAGAGCACCTGTGATGATGCCACTCTGGGTTGCAAGAAATTGCTCAAGCCGGGCAATATCGCGATCCGCCGCGCTGAACAGGCTCACCGCGTCAGCCGACAGTGTCTGCTCTGCGTTCGTTAACTCGGTAGCTTGATAGCGCTGCCACTCCAGCTTGATTTGCTGCTGGGCCTGCTGGATATGTTGCAGCGCCTCTTCGGCCCTGATGAGACCGATATTGACCTTGTGGACGTTCTCTATGATGGCGACGGCGTAATTGTCGGAGATGGTTTTCAACTGTTTGAGCGGTACCACCCGGTCGTTATACACCCGCTGCAGGCCCTGATTGCTGCTCTGCATGTTGTAAAGTCCCAGCCCGCCCACCGCCAGCAGCAGCACGCATAACAGGCAGAGCAAGATGGTGAGGCGCATTTTAATGGTGGAGTTTTTGAACATGACTGGCTCCTGGCGTTAATTGGCTCTTGGTTGGGTTTGCATGCGAGGAATGGCGTACTGGCTCAGCTGACCCAGCTCCTGATCGATGGCATGTTGAATGAGGGAGGGGATGTCCAGGATCAGGGCGACCTCGCCACCCCCCAAAATGGTGGAGCCACTGATCCCCTGCAGGCGCTGAAACAGCTTGCCGAGCGGCTTGATGACGGTCTGGAACTCCCCCAGCAGCTCGTCGACCACCAGCCCGGATTTCTTGCCGCCGTGACTGACGACGACGATGTTTTCCCTGCGTCCTCTTGCTCCCTCGACGTCGAAGTAGTGCTGAAGCCGGACAAATGGCAGTACCTCGCCACGCAGATTGATGTAGTTGCGTCCCTGGGTGTCATCCAGTGCACTCTGGGTCAGCTCCACGCATTCGATCACCATGTCGAGCGGGATGACGTAATGGGTGGTGCTGACTCGAACCAGAAAGCCGTCGATGATGGCCAAAGTCAGTGGCAGCCTGATTTGAACCCGGGTGCCTTGTCCCGGCTTGCTGTCCAGCTCGACGCTGCCGCGCAGGGCCGTGATGTTGCGTTTGACCACGTCCATCCCGACGCCCCGGCCCGAGAGGTTGGTAACGGCCTCGGCGGTAGAGAAGCCTGCCTCGAAGATGAGCTGATAGATCTCCTGATCCGTCAATGTTGCGCCGGCGGCCACCAGCCCTCGCTCCTGCGCCTTTTGCAGGATCCTTGCCTTGTTGAGTCCGGCACCGTCGTCCAGGATCTCGATGACGATGCTGCCGGAGTCGTGATAGGCGTTGAGGGTCAAGGTGCCTCTTGCCGGTTTGCCGGCCGCGAGGCGCTGCTCGGCCGACTCTATGCCGTGATCCATGGAGTTGCGAACCAGATGCATCAGGGGATCGCCAATCTTCTCCACCACAGACTTGTCGAGCTCGGTATCTCCGCCCGTGATGACCAGCGCAATGTCCTTGTTCAGCTCGTGACTGACATCCCGCACGACCCGCTGGAAGCGGTTGAAGGTGTCGCCGATGGGCACCATGCGCAGGTGCAAGGCCCCGTCCCGGATCTCTTCAACCAGCATGGCGATGGTGGAGTTGGCCTCCTGCAGCTGGCTGTCCCGCGAGCGCTGTGCCAGCAGGCTGGCACCCGAGCTGGCGACCACCAGCTCACCGACCAGATTGATCAGCTCATCCAGTTTGTCGGCGTGCACCCGAACGTAGCGTCCCTCCTTGTTTTTGTTCTCCTTGTTCTGGTTCTGTTTCTTGAGCGCCGCGTCCACCACGACTCCGTCGACTGCGCCCTGAGCGACCAGTATTTCTCCCAGCTTGCTGCTCTCTGTTCGCTGGTCGTCATGCTGAGTTTGCAGGCCCAGTGCCAGTTCGCTTGCCGTCAACGCTCCTGTCTTGACCAGCAGTTGCCCCAGCATGTCGTTGTCTTCCGGCAATTCATTGATGAGGTCTATGTATTCAGCAATCTTGCTATGCGGGGGCAATATGGTGATGCGGCAGTCGTCACGCACGAATTCAAACACATCGCTCAGGGTGCTTTTGTCGGCCTGGGTATCGACATCGAGCTCATAGCCGAGGTAGCAGGTTTCCGGATCAAAATGTTCCCAGTCGGGCAGGGCATCGTGGAGGGTTTCGATGGCGCAGAGGGTGCCCATGGTGCGAGATAACGCAAAAACGAGGTGGGATCCATGCCGTTACGCAGCACATCCGGGCCAAAGCGCAGGGAGATATGCCACAGGGAAGTGGCGCTGGTGTGCCCCTCCTCCTTGCTGACCGGGTCCGGGGTGGTTGACGCCGTGCGCTCCGGCAGCCGGCTCTGGCTGGCAGTCTGATGCCTGGCCAGGTTGAGCCTCAGTTGAGCGTCTTGCGCCAGTTCATCGTCCCCTGGCGCCGACCCTAGCTCTGCAACCAGATAGACCAGCCGCTCGATATGATCCCGGCTCTCCAGCAGATCCTTGATGAGCGCAGTCGTGATCCCCAGTTGCTGATTGCGCACCTGATCGAGCAGATCCTCGACTATGTGGGTAAAGCTGACGATGGGCTGCAAGCCGAACAGGCCAGCGGAGCCCTTGATGGTATGTGCCGCCCGAAAGATGGCACCGATCAGCTCGCTGTTCTCCGGGTCGTTTTCCAGGGTCAGCAGGGAAGACTCCATCTCTTCCAGCAGTTCGCGTGCCTCGGCTATATAGGTTTGCAGGGCCTGATCAAGATTGATGCTCACGAATGCCTCCTTGTCACTGGGACTGCCTAGGCGTGATCTGCGTGGGGAATAAGGGTGGGATCGCCAAAGAAAGCAGCCAGCTGGCATAGCTCCAGCGCATCGAGCACCGCATGGCTGTGCATGACCAGATGCAGCGGATAACCCCCTTGCTGCATCGTTTTCTTGGCGGCCAGCAGCAGTTGCAGTCCGGCGCTATCCATCTCGGATACCCCAGAAAGATCCAGCTCCAGCGCCTGCTGGCGGTAGAGCAGGGGCGTGAGTGCCTGTTTGAGCTCGGCGGCGGTATAGATGGTCATCTCCCCCGATACTTTGACCAGGGTCTTGTGCTCACCCGTCTCTATGTGCAGCGGCATGGTCGCCTCCAGGCTCAGGGCATGATGAGCTTGGCGACGGCCGCCAGCATCTGGTCTGGCTGGAACGGCTTGACCACCCAGGCCTTGGCCCCGGCTGCTTGTCCTTCCTGCTTCTTGCTGTCCTGGGATTCCGTGGTCAGCATGATGACGGGGGTGAACTTGTAGTTGGCCAGTTTCTTGGCCTCCTTGACGAAGCTGATGCCGTCCATGTTCGGCATGTTGACGTCGCTGATGATGAGATTGATCTTCTTGCCGTCGAGTTTTCTGAGGGCATCCTTGCCATCGCAGGCTTCCATCACCTCGTATCCGGCTCCCTTGAGTGTCATGCCGACCACTTGGCGAATAGTTGCCGAGTCATCCACGATCAGGACTGTTTTGGGCATAGTTGTCTCCTAGAAAAAAGTGACGTCTGCATTGCTGGATGCGTTGACCACAGTGGCTTGGCGGCGGCCGTGGTGAATATTGCGTTGTTCATCGGTGGCATAGGAGAGCTCCATCTCAGCCAGCCAGCTGTCTGCATCGATCTGGAGGGGGCCGGATTGATGGGGCCTGTTGCGGGAAGAAACCAGGTGGTCATAGAGACTGTCCATGTTCTGGCGTACGTGGTTGAGTATTTGACTGACCCTATCCTGGAACTGTAACGACACTATGACATCGGAGATCTCCCTGTGGATCCCTGCGCTCTCGCTCTGCAGCAAGGCGGCTGATTCCGACAGGCTGGTGGTGGCCATACGAAAGCGCTCCAGTACTTGCTCGATGGCGCGCTCAGAGTCGCTGACTGCGGCTTGGTCTCGTGCGGCGGCACTTTCTGCTATCTGGAAGGCGCGGCCGATACCTGTGTTGATGGTGTCGACCTTGTCCGTCATCTTTTGGGCCGTCTCGCTGGAGAGGCGTGAGAGAGTGCGGACTTCGTCGGCCACCACGGCAAAACCACGACCTGCCTCATCGGCTCGCGCGGCTTCGATGGCGGCATTGAGCGCCAGCAAGTTGGTCTGGGAGGCTATCTTGGCCACGTCGAGCGCCATGGTATTGAGTTCTATGGTGTAGGCAGTAAGGGTCTTGATCTCTGCCAGCATGGCGTCGCGATTGGCCTGCGCCGAATGCATGATGGTGAGCACCTGATTGAGCTGGGCCTGACTCTCGGCCAGTACGGCGGCCATGCCAGCCGACTTTGCTCCCCCCAGATCCCCGGCAGCATCGTGTGAGGCGGCTACTGCCTCTTCCAGCTTGGTGGTGAGCCCCGCAAAGCGCTGGGTCAAATCGATCATGGCCTCTTCGGTTTGCAGTCGAGAGTTTTCAATCTGTTGTGACCAGATGGGGACGGCCTTTTCACACACCTGCTCGAGCCCGATGATGGAATGGTTGAGCTGGGCTGCTGACCAGGTATGAGCCTGCTCCTCTTCGTGGGGTCTTGACTCCTGCTTGTTGTGATAGTGGTGTGAGTTCCACATGGCGGCGCCCAGCGCCAGCACGCCGTTGGCAAGCAGATAAGGCAGGGGGCTGCCGGCCAGCACCAGCAAGAGGGTGCTGAGCAGGCCTATGCCCAGGCAAGATGCCCAGCTCACCGGGTCCCAGAATGCAGTGGTCTCTGCCGTCTTGTGATCTGTCATACGCGAACTCATCCCTGCACGTGAGTTGAGATGGGAACCCGCCGCTCTCCCGCTGGTGACAAGAAGGATGAGCTGCGCCTGAACCCATAGTTACAAATGGCTCAGTAAGGTTAGCGCAAAAAAAGTACTTGGTTGCGAATTGGTCTTATTCGGGGGGGAGTACTGAGAAAACTGGAATATGGATGCGGTAGCGTGGTGATGATCTCACGAGCGGGAAGGCGGTGAAGGGAGAAGAGAGGAGCCTGATGATCAGGCTCCCGATGAGGATCAGGCCTGGTTGGCGTGGGCCTTCTGGCAGCCTTCGACGGCGTGGGCAATCAGCTCCAGCGCACTCTTGTCGCACGGAGGCAATTCGGCATCGCATTGGCCGACAGGAGTAACGCGATCGCCCCATTTGATGATGGCGGCACCCCAGGTCAGACCGGCACCGAAGGCGGCGGTGAGCAGGTAGGAGTTCGGCTTGACGCGGCCTTGCTCCAGCGCTTCGCACAGGGCGATGGGCACGGTAGCGGCGGAGGTATTGCCGTAGTTTTCGATGTTGACCATCACCTTTTCCATGGGGGCGTTCATGCGCTTGGCCAGAGTCTCGATGATGCGGATGTTGGCCTGGTGTGGCACTATGAGATCGACCTGTTCAGGGTCTATGCCAGCTTGAGCCAGCACTGAGCTGGTGGCTTCTCCCATGCCGCGCACGGCGCGTTTGAAGATCTCAGGTCCTTCGAAGTTGAAGGTGAAGAGGCCATCGAGATCGGCAAAACGCACTCGATCGGTACCAAAGTTCGGGACGTGCAGTATCTCCCGGGCTTCACTGTCACAGCCGAGCTTGTTGGCGATAAGGCCGCACTCCTGCTCGCTTGCTTCGATCACTACGGCACCTGCGCCATCACCAAACAGCACGGCAGTGTCCCGGCGTGCCCAGTCCAGTAGATAGGTCAGGCGCTCGGCGCCGATCACCAGCACCTTCTTCATCATGCCGGTTTGTACCAGCGAGGTGGCGACGGAAAGGGAGTAGACGAAACCGGTACAGGCGGCGTTGAGGTCGAACACGGCGGCGTTGACGGCGCCGAGCTTCTTCTGCACCGCAGAGGCGGCGCTCGGCAGCAGATTATCCGGGGTGGCTGTGGCCAGTATGATGCCATCGAGATCGCTGGCGTCGAGACCGGCACAGGCGAGGGCGCGGCGACCGGCCAGGGTGGCGAGATCCGAGGTGCTGACATGGGAGATCCGGCGGGCCTTGATACCGGTACGCGGATAGATCCACTCATCCGACGTATCCATGATGGTGCTGAGGTCATCGTTGGTCAGCACAGAGGGAGGCAGACATTTGCCCCAACCGGTGATATTGGCGTATTTCATCTTGTTACCGCTTCTCAAAGTGGATCGCCCGCGGGCGGAAAATCGCGCAATTATGCCGCACGAGACAACCACTGTCATCTTGTGGTCATCGTTATCTGAAGGGTTACCTGAGTGGTCATCTGGCTGCAAGGCGGCTCGACAGGTGGCGTCTGTGGTCGAAAATAGCGGGAAATTTTGCTTAAAACGAAAGACGCCTCTGCCCTAAGATAGGGCTTTCCACCATGGATGGGGTTACCCCTTGCACAAAGCCAATCTCAACCTGTTGCCTACCCTCAAGGTGTTGCTGGAGACCCGCAACATCAGCCGGGCGGCGGAGCTGCTGCACCTGAGCCAGCCTTCCATCAGCAAGCAGCTCGGCCAGTTGCGCAACGAGTTTGGTGATGAACTGCTGGTGCGTGAAGGGCAACGCTGGTTGCTGACGCCCAGGGCCGAGACGCTGGCGGCTCAGCTGTCTGACTCCCTCTGTGCGCTGGAGCGGCTCTATGAGGCGCCCGGGTTTGACCCTGGCCGCTGCGAGCGGGTATTCAGACTCGCCTCGTCCGATTACGTGGCCCAGCATATTCTGCCGGATATCTGTGCGGCGCTGGCCAGGGAGGCGCCCCTGGCTGCGCTGGAATACAGTCTGTGGGACAAGCGCCAGCTGCCACAGTTGTGGCAATCCGAGCTGGATCTGGTCTCCACTATCACGGATCTGGTGCCGGAGCAGATCCGTGGTCTGCATCAGGGAGAAGATCGGCTGGTGGTGTTGATGGGCAGCCACCACCCGTTGGCGGGCAATCCTCTAGGCCTGGATGAGTATCTCGCCTGGCCCCATCTGCAGGTGAGTGGCGGCGGAGACAAGGACAGCCCGGTAGAGCAGGTGTTGGCACCGCAGGGGCTGCTTCGGCGCTGGTTTGCCCGTGTGCCTTTCTTTCAGGCTGCGGTGGAGGTGTTGCTGCGCACCGATTGCCTGATGACGACACCTGCCCATATTGCCTGGCAGCTCTCCCGCGAGCACGGGCTCACCTTTCAGGATCTGCCATTTGCGACTCGATCCCAGCAGTATCATCTGCTGTGGCATCAGCGCCATCATCAGGATCCTGCCCACAAGTGGTTTCGCGAGCTGGCTTACCCCTTCTTGCGGGAGCACCTGCAGCGCACCATTGCCGAGAGCCGCAAGCTGCTGGTTCGCGCCCGCTAGCCCAGTCAGTTGTACCAGGCTATAGCCATTGGCTATGGAATCTATTCACAACTTTCACTTCTGGCATAACAAGTCGCCCCTTACCCTGAGTCCAGGTATTTACATTCAGCGTGCAGACAAGGAAAGGGTATGGAATTGACGAGTTGGCTGGCACTGGCCGCGATCTGTGTAATGGGGGCCATCAGCCCGGGGCCGAGTCTGGCGTTGATCATTCGCAACACTGTGCAGGGGGGGCAGGAGCACGGGGTGGCGACCGCCCTCGGTCACGGCTTTGGGGTGGGGATCTATGCGCTTATTACTGCGCTGGGGTTGTCGGTGCTGCTTACCCAGACGCCGCTGCTGTTTGATCTGATCCGCTACGGCGGCGCCGCGTTTCTCGCCTGGCTCGGCATCAAGGCGTTGCTTGCCAAGCCCGTCAGCGCCAAGACCGAGGAGGTGGTTCATCAACTGCGTGGCCGTCAGGGGGCATTCGAAGGCTTTATGGTGGCCTTTCTCAACCCCCAGCTCGCCATCTTCTTTATCGCCCTGTTCAGCCAGTTTGTGCGGGCCGACACTGGCTGGAACGAGGGGGGGATCATGATGCTCACCGCAGGCGGCATAGATGCTGTCTGGTACGTGCTGGTGGCGCTGGTACTCTCTCGCGGCCCAGTGCTGGCCTGGCTCAAGGCCAAGTCCGTTGTCATCGACAAGGTGAGTGGTTTGGTGCTGCTGGGGCTGGCGCTCAAAGTGGTGCTCTGAGGTTCGCTTGTCAGCGGCTCGCGCCATGAGGGCAGGGCCGCTGAACGAATTCCCTGCTCCATGGGCGGGACTGCGAGCGCCAGACGTTCAATCCTGTATGTCGCGGTGATCTTAAGCGGGATCAAGGCAAACACAGGGTGACTGGCTTAGAGTGACGGGCATTTTCTGTCTGCCGATAGATTCAGAGACCATGCATCCACAGACTCATCACCACACACTGAACCGCCTCGAACTGCTGGCTCCAGCCAAGAATCTCGCCTATGGCATCGAAGCGATCAACCATGGCGCCGATGCCGTCTATATGGGCGGCCCTGCCTTTGGTGCCCGCAGCGCGGCGGGCAACTCCCTCGACGATATCGAAGCGCTGGTGCGCCATGCCCACCGTTTCGGCGCCCAGGTCTTTGTCGCCTTCAACACCTTGCTGCACGATCACGAACTGGAGCAGGCCCGGCGCCTGACCCACCAGATCTACCAAGCGGGGGCCGATGCACTTATCGTGCAGGACATGGGGCTGCTGGCGCTGGATCTGCCGCCCATAGCGCTCCATGCCAGTACCCAGACCGACAACCGCACGCCACAGAAGGTGAAGTTTCTGCAGGATGTGGGCTTCTCTCAGGTGGTGTTGGCGCGCGAACTGTCCCTTGCGCAGATCCGCGAGATAAGCGCAGCGACCAATGTGCAGCTGGAGTTCTTTATCCACGGCGCGCTCTGTGTCTCTTACAGTGGCCAGTGCAATATCAGCCATGCCCGCACCGGTCGCAGCGCCAATCGTGGCGAGTGTGCCCAGCTCTGCCGGCTGCCCTGTTCGCTGCAAAAGCCCGATGGGGAAGTGCTGGTGGCCGACAGTCACCTGTTGTCGCTCAAGGACATGGATCAGACCGACAATCTGGAGGCGCTGATCGCGGCAGGCATTCGCTCCTTCAAGATTGAGGGGCGCCTCAAGGGGCTCGATTATGTCAAGAACGTCACCGCCTGGTATCGCAAGAAGCTCGACGCCATTCTCGATAGCCGTTCCGATCTGGTGGCCGCCTCGGCGGGTCGTTGCAGCTACAGCTTCGAGCCGGATCCGAAAAAGAGCTTCAACCGTGGCGCTACCGACTACTTCCTCCATGGCCGCCAGCAGGGGATCGACTCCACCAAGAGCCCGAAATATGTGGGCGAGCCGTTGGGGCGGGTCACCAGAGTGACCAAGGATGGCATCGAGATCGACGGCAAGCAGGTCACCCTCAATAACGGCGACGGTCTGGGCTTCTTCAAGCCGAACAAGGAGCTGGTGGGGATGCGCCTCAACAAGGTGGAAGAGAGGGCAGGACGTAAGCAGTTACTCTTCTCCGAGTCCATTCCTGGTCTGAAAGTGGGCACCGAGATCTACCGCAACCACGATCAGGCTTTCAGCAAGATGCTGGAGAAGGCGAGCGCAGATCGCCGCATCCGGGTCGATATGCAGCTGGCCGAGTGCGAGGTTGGCGTCCAGCTTGCGCTGACCGACGAGCAGGGCATCTGCGCCGCTGTGACCCTGTCTTGCGACAAGCAGCTTGCCGACAATCCGGAACGGGCGTTGCAACAGGCGCGCGACCAACTTGGCAAACTCGGCAATACCCTGTTTGTGGCGCGCAAGATTGAGTTGGCATTCACTTACCCGCTATTCATCGCCGCGTCCATGCTCAACGGTCTGCGTCGGGACGGCATAGCCGCGCTGGAAGAGGCTCGTCTTGCCAGCTACCAGAGGCCCGAGCGGCGCATCGCCCTGCGGGATGTCAGCTATCCCCAGCACCGCCTCTCCTACCTTGGCAATGTGCTGAACAGCGCGGCCGAGCAGTTCTTCCGCGAGCACGGGGTTGAGCGCATTGCTCCCGCCTATGAGGCGAACAGGGAGGAGGGAGAAGTGGTGCTGATGATCACCAAGCACTGCATCCGCTACAGCCAGAACCTCTGCCCGAAAGAGGTGCCCGGCCTCAAGGCCGAACCGCTGGAGCTCAAAATGGGCAAGGACAGCCTCCGCCTGCGCTTTGACTGTCACCGCTGCGAAATGCAGGTGATGGGGAGCCTCAAGCGTTAATGCCCCATCAAGGGACCAGACGGGGCATGCCACAGGAGTGGGTTTGATGGCAGTATAAGACGCGCGAGAGAGGGCTGGCTTGCCCTGGATGCCACGGCCAACAGCCGGCATGGCGATGCCTTCTGTGGGGGCAAGCGAGTCGTCCTTGGGATCCCCGTTTTTTCGACAAATGGAGTTGTGATGGAAATCAAAGACCTGCCGTTTTGCACGACCCGCTGGGCCGATATAGCGCCGACCGAGCACAAGGGGGAAACCGGCGTCGCCCGTTGGCATACCCAAACCTTTGGTGCGCTGCGGGTTCGGATGGTGGAATATTCTGCTGGCTACCTGGCGGATCACTGGTGCAGCAAGGGGCACGTCCTGCTCTGCATCGAGGGAGAGCTGCACACAGAGTTGCAGGATGGCCGGGTCTTCACACTGACGGCGGGCATGAGCTATCAGGTGGCCGACAACGCCGAGCCCCATAGATCCTTCACCGAGCAGGGCGCCAGGCTCTTTATCGTCGATTGAGCTGCTCACCTTCTTCCGCTCCCACTGAGGCCAACCACCATGCTCGAACTCAGGTCCAACTGTGAATGTTGTGACAAGGACCTGCCCGCCGACACCGGGCTTGCCTATATCTGCTCTTTCGAGTGCACCTTCTGCGCCGATTGCAGCGAGCACTATCTGCAACTGACTTGCCCCAACTGCGGCGGTGAACTGGTCAGGCGTCCCCGCCGTCCCACGGCCAAGCTGGCGAACAGTCCGGCTTCCATCAAGCGAATATTCAATCCAGCCCTGAGAAACAAGAGAGATAGCTAGCGGCGCTCCTGGTCGCCGTTCCCGGGTCGTCTCGTGGGCGGCGTACAAGGTCTGAACCCTGGTGTCATCATGGCGCTTTACCTTCTCCCGACAGGAGCCCGTATCAGGGGTTTCAACGAGCAAGGAGGGGCAGATGGTGGAACGATTCAAAGGTGACGGGGCACAAGATTATGATCAGCGCATCTCGCGGCTGGTACCCGGTTATGCGTTGCTGCATCAGCTCAGTGCGGCCCAGCTGATGACGAGGCTTGGCCCTCGCGCCCGAGTGCTGCTGGTGGGGGTTGGCACGGGCAGTGAACTCTTGCTGCTGGGACAGTCCTGTCCCGAATGGCAGTTTATTGCCCAGGATATCTCGGCGGACATGCTGATACAGGCCCGCCAGCGGGCAGAGCTGGCAGACATGGCCGAGCGGGTCACATGGTGGGAGGGGCCGCTACCGGCGCAGAGCCTGGGGTGTGACGGTGCGCTCTGTCTGCTGGTGCTGCACTTCCTTCCCCTTGAGCAAAAAACGGCGCTACTGCGGGATATTGCCCGTCAGCTCCGGGCGGGATCTCCCTTGCTGATGGCCGACTTGATGGCGGCGCAAGATGACATTGAGCGAGCGGTTATGGGCCTGCAGGCCCATCTGGCCGGTTTGCCGCTCTCGGCCAGCGAGCAGATGGTACAGCGTCTGGATCGGGACTTTTTCCCCTTGAATGAGGACCAAACCCGGCAACTGCTGGGGGCAGCCGGGTTTGGCACTGGCGGGCGCTATTTTCAGGCGCTCGGTTTTCATGGCTGGTTGGCTGAACGTGACTGATCAGATTCCAGCGCCAGCAACTGCTGCTTGATGGGCAGTCCGCCTGCATAACCGGTCAGGCTGCCATTTTGGCCTATCACGCGATGGCAGGGCACTATGATCGAGAGCGGATTGCGACCGTTCGCCGCGCCCACTGCCCGTACCGCTGCCGGTTTGCCGATGGTGCGGGCAATATCGCCGTAACTGCGGGTCTCGCCATAGGGAATGTCGCACAGTGCCTGCCATACCGCTTGCTGAAAGGCGGTGCCGTGGGCGGCGAGCGGCAGGGTAAAGCGCTGCAGACGGCCGGCGAAGTAGGCGGCAAATTCGGCAAGATAGGGGGCGAGCGCCTCACTGTCTTGTTGCCAGCCGCTCATATCGGGCAGTGCCCGCAGGCCAGCCACAAAGTCCACGTGCACCAGGCCGCGGGTGTTGATGGCGACCAGCAGATCGCCGCAGTCTGTTGGCAACATGTCATAGCGGATCATGGGTTATCTCCTCGTCATGGCTTTGGGGCGGATTGCTCCCCGTTGTGGGTGAAACCAGGCTCGCAGTGGTGGTCAATGGCTGCTTGATGAGCAGTGCCGGTTGTTCGCTCATGGCGTGCCACAGCCAGCTCGCGGCATAGCCGCGCCAGGGTTGCCATGCTGCGCTTTGCGCCAATACCTCCTTCACCGGCAGCTTGTCGCCGCCCCCCAGAGCCTTTTGCAGCACCAGATCGGAGGCGGGGAAGGCGTCCGGATCCTGCCCGCAGCGCAGCCGCCAGTAGGCGACAGTCCAGGGGCCTATGCCCGGCAAGGCCAATAATTGCTCGTCGCTGGCTGTGCTCAGGGAAAGCACACCGCTCGCGAGCGCAGCGGCGAGCCCTTGCAGCGTGCGGATGCGACTGCCGGGCATGCCGATGCCGTCGAGATCCAGTGCACACAGCTGCGCAGGTGTGGGCAGCTGGGCCACGCCGAATTGCGCCTCGGTACGCGCCACCAGCCGACCCATAATGGTGATGGCGCCCTTGACTGATACCTGCTGGCCGACAATGGCGCGCAGCATCACCTCGTACTCATCCCAACCGGCGGGCAGTCGCACCCCGGGCCAGCGTGACTGCAAGCGGGCCAGCAGCGGATCCTGGCCGAGCCGATCGCCGATGCGCTGCATGTCAGCATCGAGATCCCACATGCGGCGCACGCGATACAGGAGATCAGGCAGTGCAGCGGGCGGCAGATCATGCACTGTGAGCCTGATGCTATGGCCCTTGCCCTGCTCGATGCGGATCCATCCAGACTGATCGCCGACCCTGTGGCGCCGTTCATACACATTTCCATCAACCCGCTCCAGCCCGGGTATCGCTCGCAGCCGGTAGAACGCCAGCATGGCCGCCACATCGTAGGGTGGGCGATACGGCAATTGCAGCGTGAGTGCAGCGCCACCTTCCGCCGTCGCTTCACTCCCTTGCAGTTGTCGCAGGGCTCTGGGCGCGAGGCCATACGCCTGGCTCCAGGCATCGTTGAAACGGCGGATGCTCGCAAAGCCTGCCGCAAATGCGATATCCGTGATGGGCAGTGCAGTTTCGGTCAGCAGCCGTTTCGCGAGCAGCAGGCGGCGCGTCTGCTCCACCTGTTTTGGCGAGGCGCCAAGGTGCTGTTCGAACTGGCGGCGCAGCGTGCGCTCCGTGATCCCTGCCTGCTGCGCGAGCATTGCGAGCGTTGTGTCTGCCAGCTCGCCACGTTCTATCCGCGCCAGCAAACGGGCGAGTCCGGGCGGCAGATCGCCGCTGGCGGCAGGGGCCAGCTCGGGGCGACAGCGCAGACACGGGCGCAGACCATGCTGCTCGGCGGCGGCGGCGCTTCGGAAGTAGCGCACATTGTGCTCGTGCGGTGGCCGCGCGGGGCAGACGGGGCGGCAGTAGATGCCGGTGGAGATGACACCGGTAAAGAAGCGGCCATCGAAGCGCGCATCGCGGGCGAGGCGGGCTGCATGGCACTGTTCGCGGCTGATGCTCGGGATCCCCTCATCCTGAGGGTTGTCACTGACGGGCTGTGGGGTCATGGGATGCAAGCTCTGCATTGGGTGTATGGCTGAGAGTAAGGGGGAGAGGGCGCAGTGACTAGCCAGAAACGGACAGGAATTGAAATAAAAATATCGTCGGGAGAGAGCCGATGACGAGGTTGAAAGCGGTCGAATCGGGTGAGCAAGTGTGAGAATCTGGGGTGACAACATCCAAGGAGGATTGCACCATGCCCGGACCCGCTCGCGCCGGCGCCCTGATCTACGCCAGGGATCTCGGCCTGCTGACCCATTTCTACCGCACCTTGCTGCAGATGGATATTCGCAGTCAGGAAGCCGGCTTAGTGGTGATGGAAAATCACGACATCCAGTTGCTGATCCACGCGATCCCCGAGTCGATTGCCTGTGATATCGATATCCAGGTGCCACCGATCCTGCGGGAAGAGGGGGCGATCAAATTGTTCTTTACCGTGCCAAGCCTCGCCTGGGCAGAGGCGAAGGCGGCCGACCTCGGCGGCGGCCTGTTGCCGCAGCAGTGGCCGGGACCGGGTTTGGTACTGCGCAATGCGTTCGATCCGGAAGGCAATATCCTGCAATTGCGCGAGCTTCTCACCACCCCCGACCCGCTGTGATGGATTGCCCATAAAAACGGGGCAGTCTCGCTGCCCCGTTGCCCTCTTCATTCGCTGTCGCCGCATCCGTTATTTCAGATAGCGCTGCTCCAGATGCTGGCGCAGCCAGCGCGGGTTCAGTGCCTCGCCAGTCGCGCGGCGGATGAGTTCGTCCGTGCTGTGCAGGCTGCCCTGTGACCAGATGTTGCGACCAAGCCAGGCGAGCACCTCCGGCAGGCGACCCGCCTCGATCACGCTGCTCATGTTCCCCAGCTCTTTCTCGAGCGCAAAACGCAACTGCGCCGCATACATGGCGCCGAGCGTGTAGCTCGGGAAGTAGCCAAACGAGCCGTCTGTCCAGTGAATGTCCTGCATGCAGCCATTCTGGTAGTTGCCCCTGGTGGAGAGGCCGAGCCACTGCTGCATCTTGGCATCCCACAGCTCGGGCAGATCCGCCACCTCGATGTGTCCTTCCATAAGGTCACGCTCCAGCTCGTAGCGCAGGATCACGTGAGCCGGGTAGGTCACCTCGTCCGCATCGACCCGGATAAAGCCGGGCTCGACCCGGTTGTAGAGCTTCGCCAGGTTCGCTGGGTCAAGTGCTGCCTGCTCGCCAAAGTGGGCGCGAATGCGCGGCGCCAGCAGAGCCAGGAAGGCCGTATCGTGGCCGAGCTGCATTTCGCAAAACAGGCTCTGGCTCTCGTGAATGCCCATGGAGCGCGCTTCGGCCACCGGCTGGCCCAGCAGCTGACGCGGCAGCCCCTGCTCGTAACGGGCGTGACCGGTTTCATGCACTATGCCCATCAGGCTGGAGATAAACTCCTGCTCGTTGTAGCGGGTGGTGATGCGCACGTCGGTCGGCACGCCGCCACAGAAGGGGTGGCTGCTCACATCGAGCCGGCCGTGGGCAAAATCAAAGCCGAGCAGCCCCATCACCTCCTGGCCGAGCGCCTGCTGATTTGCGATGGGGAAGGGACCCTGCGGGATCAAGATGGATTCATGCTTCTGCTGTTCACTCACCTGCTGGATCAGGCCGGGCAGCCAGCCGGTGAGATCGCCGAAGATCTGATCCAGCCGCGCACTCGTCATGCCGGGTTCGTACAGCGCCAGCATGGCGTCGTAGGGGCGTACATCAAGCGCCTCGGCGCGAAGGCGCGCCACTTCCCGCGACAGGGCAACCACTTCCTTCAGATTGGGGGCGAAGCCTGCCCAGTCGTTGTTTTTGCGCTGGCTGCGCCAGGCGTGCTCGCACTTGCTGCCCGCGAGGGACAAGGCCTCTACCAGATCCGTGGGCAGCAGGCTCGCATCCTGCCAGTGGCGCTTTATCTCGGCGAGATTGGCGCGCTGAACGTCATCCAGCGGCTCGCTTTCGGCCTTGGCGATCCAGTCGCCAAGCTCGGGGGCTGTGCGTTTGTGGTGGATCAGCACGCCGAGTTCGGCCATGGCCTCGGCGCGTGCCTCGTTGCCGCCCTCCGGCATCATGGCGGCTTGATCCCAGCCGCAGATGGCGCTGAGGTGGGAGAGCCGGTACAGCTGTTGCTGATGTTGTTCAAGTTTTTGATATGACATGGGATTGTCCTTGTTATCGTCCCTGATGGTATGCACCCCGTACCTGGCATGATCGGGGCCGATCGATGCTAACACTGCCATCGCGCGTTTTACCACCCTGGCTGAAGGGGCCTGACCAGATGACGGTTGCGGACTAACCGAGCCGCTTCTGGTGTCGCTCGCGGTTCTCCGCCTTCTGGCGATCGCTTTTTCGCAGCAGCACATAGAGGGCGCCGCTGCCACCGTGGCGGCGCTCGGCGCTGTGGATGGCCATGACGGCGGGCAGTTGCGGCAACCAGGCGCTGACATAGCTTTTGAGCAGGGCACGCGGCGTGCTGCGTTCCCCCTTGCCGTGCAGGATCAGCAGGCAGCGGATGTCCCGCACCTCGCAATCCGCAATGAATTGCACCAGCGCCTGACGCGCCTCATTGAGGGTCTTCTGATGCAGATCTAGGCTCGCCTGCAACTCATATTTGCCGAGTCGCAGCTTCTTGTAGACCCCCTCCTGCACCCCATCGCGCTTGAAGCCGATGATGTCATGGGGATCGCGCATCTCCACCGCCTCCATGGTGAGGTGGTCGAGTGCCAGTTGCTCGGCGGTAGCCGCCTGACGGCGGGCCAGTTGCGCTTCCGTCGGGACGGGTTTGCCCGCAGGGGAATGGATATTGTCGCTGCGAATGGGGCGGACATCGGCCACTTCATTGCGAAACAGTGAGAGTTCGTCGTTGCAAGACACGGCAGGCTCCCCGCATTGGAATGAGCGGGCATTATAGCGGGCGGGGGCGAGTCAGAAAATGGCAGCCAGCATCAGCCGGCCGACAGGTAGGCACTATTGGCCGATAGACAATGCCAGCCAGGAGACATGGGCAGGCGATCGGGGGGATCGCCTGACGCAGGGGCGTTACTGCTCTTCTTTCGGCGGCTTGGCGCTCATCACCTTGTAGATGAAATAGACCGCATAGGAACTGATCAGCAGGAAGGTGCCGATAATCACCAACATGGACATGAGTCCCACGCTGTTGCCGAACATCAGGTTCATCCAGAATTCCATCTCACACACTCCTGTCATCCCATTGATGGCAGGCATGATAGATACCTCTTTGGGCCTGATGGGATGATCTCGATCAAGTCCCCTTGCGGTTATTTAATCGGCAACCTGATCTGTGAGCCGCCTCCCATTCGGCCCAGTGCGTGTTGGGACAGTCCCCCGGTTTGGCAGGGCCTTCACGCCATGCCCTTGTCGTTTACTTAGCGGCTGGATTGGTGAGCGGCGTGACGCGCCACCCTTGCTGCTCCAGCAGGGCGATCAGGCCCTGGTCGCCGTAAAGGTGCAGGGCACCTACCACGATAAAGCTCTCGTTTGGCAGGGTTGGCCACTTTTTCAGCCAGTTGTGGTTGCGTTCCGCCAGCAGGGTTTGCTCCAGCCAGGCTTGCAGCTTGGGCGGCGCCATCTCCGCTTTCAGCAGGCTGACGAGGGCGGCCTGATCCCCGTCCTGCCAGGCTTTCATCACATCGCGAAAGCCGGTTTCCAGCTGGGGAAGCTCATCCAGGGTGGTGGATAGCATCAGCGTCTGGTTGTCGCCTACGCTGGCAAGATAGCCGAGCTGTTCGAGCAGGGTCTCAAAGCCCACTATGGGCTTGCCACTCTCGGTAGCACGTTTGGCAAAGTGCTGATCCACTCCGAGTGCACTGCTGAAGCCGGTGCGTTCGAGCGCGGCCTGGGTCAGGGTAATGGCGGCAAACCAGGGGCGCAGCGGGGAGAGCATGGTCTCGGTCAGGCCGTTCTGACCGGCGGCTATGATGGTGCGTCGGTAGAGATCGGCTGAGACATGATCCTTGAGCGTCTTGCCATCGGTCAGGCGGGTGATGGTGCCCATATCCTGCCACTGCTCCTCACCTATGTGGGTCAGGTCAGCTTCCATCACCAGGGCATGACTCTGTTGCCAGGCGCGCTCTATGGGGTCGGGCAGCGGATAGAGGGAGGGTTTGCCCGCATGGATGGAGCCCAGCAGCCAGTGCTGCTGGTCGCCCTTGTTCACCCGATAGAAGGCGGGATCGGCAAAGGCGGTCAAAGGCAGCAACAGGCAGAGCAGGAAGGAAATCAGCGTGCGATGAAATCTCATGAGGCACCTTATGTGAGCGGATTGAGTTCTCTATGATAAGTCCTCATTCGTCACAGCCAAGAGGTTTCCCATGCCCCATCTTCGTTTTAGGGCCGTTTCAGTCGATACCCTCCAGCAGATCAGCACCCCTTTGTTGGCTGAGCTGTGCGCCCTCACTGGCGGCAAGCCTGAATTTGTCACCCTGGAGTGTGTCGACAGCAGCTGGGTACGCAATGGTGCGATCGAAGCTGGCTTCCCGTTTGTGGAGCTGGTCTGGTTCGAGCGGCCGCAGGCGATGCAAGATGCCGCCGCCGCGCTCATCACCCGCCATCTGAAGGCGGTGCTGGGGGAGCAAACTTATGTCGTTGTACAGGTGCTGCCCATAGTCAAAAGCCACTACTACAGCAACGGTCAGCACTATTGAGGGGAGTATCGACGTTCATCCTGGCTGCGGGACAGATGGCGGGCAAGGGGCAGAAAGGGGGTCACATCATCAACCGCAGGGCGAGCAGGCGGTGCCACTCACCCTGTGTGAATCAAGGATCAGGCCGACTTGGAGAGGATCCGGTCAAGCCAGCTGCTTGGCAGCAGGCGGCGCAGTATCGCAAACAACCGGGTCGGGAAGGTGACAGGGTAGCGATGCTTGGGGCGCTTGCTCTGCAGTGCATGGAGCAGTGGCGGAATGCAGGCATCGCTTGGCAGCGTGAAGCCGCTGGTGGCCCCTTCTTTTTCCAACCGGGTCAGGGTCTGGCGATAGGCGCCCTGATGACGACTCTGGGCCGGATCGATATGGCGCACGAAGGCGGCGTGGGCATTGGCACGAAAGCGGGTATCGATGGGACCAGGTTCGATCAGGCTGATGTGCACGCCGCTTCCCTCAAGTTCGAGGCGCAGGGTGTCGGTATAGCCTTCAAGGGCAAACTTGCTGGCGTTGTAGGCGCCGCGATACTTCATGGCCACCAGCCCCAGGACCGAGCTGTTCTGCACTATGCGCCCCTCCCGGGCTGCCAGCATGGTTGGCAGTATCTGGCGGATCAGGTGATGCCAGCCAAACAGATTGGTGTCGAACTGGGCACGCAGCGCCTCTGTGGGCAAGTCTTCCAGTGCGCCAGGCTGGCCATAGGCACCGTTGTTGAACAGGCCGTAGAGACGGCCTCCGGCCAGCGCCAGTGCCTCGGCAGCACCCTGCTCAATGCTGGCGGTATCGGCCAGATCCAGTTGTACAGCCAGTAAACCCTGCTGTTGCAGCTGTGCTACATCGTCGGCCTTGCGAGCGGAGGCGATCACGGTAAAGCCGTGGTCACCGAGCGCCTTGGCGGCGGCGAGGCCTATGCCACTGGAACAGCCGGTGATGAGCACGAAGGGGTTGGGCATAAAAATCATCCATGGTGGCGGCCTGAGTGTGGCCAAGGTGGGCATGGTAGCCTGAGTGCGACCAAAAAGAAAACCGGGCCAAGGGGCCCGGTTTGCTGAGGTTGCACCGCCTGCTTACAGTATGGTGAACGGCATTATGATGTGGAACTTGACGTCATGCTCGGAGGCGAAGATGTTGGGGTATTCGGTCCAACCGCCGCCCTGGCTGATGTCGTTGTTGTAATCTGTGTAGTGCAGTTTGAACAGGGTGCCTTTCAGCTTGCCATCTTGCACCGTGTACATGACGTCGAAGTTGGCTGCCCATTCGGTATCTTCACCGTTGGTGGCCTTGGTGCCGTCGCCTTTCTGGATATCCCAGCCGTAGGCGCCGGAGACACCGACGGACCAGCCCGGTGCACCCACCAGATCATCCAGGGAACGGGTCACACCGAAGAACAGGGCTTTTTCGTTGTTTGCGTTCCAGTCGGAGCGGGAGTCCCACCAGATTTCGTTCGCGCCCTGGGAGTTGCCGTAGCCACGGGTCAGACGGGGCAGGTAGTTGCCTTCGCTACCCTCGGCTTTGGTCCACAGACCTTCTACACGGAAGCCGTACGGACCCATGCCCCAGGCGGCGGTCAGGGCTTGCTGCCATGCCATGCCGTCATAAGTTTCGATGTCGGCACCACCCTTCTGATAGGTGTCGGTTTCGGAACCGTAGAACTGGTAGCTGGTGGAGAGGCCGTTCAGCACGTCAAACTTGTGGGCCAGCTTGAAGTGGTAGCTGTCCATGTAGTTTTCGGAGTTACCGTAAGAACCGGTCACGGCTGTGCCGTTTTCGAAGGTATAACGTGCTGCTACACCCTGGATGTAGTCGATGACGTTTTCATCGGCGAACGGATCCATCCATGCCTTGGCACGGGAGAACTTCTGGGTCTCCTTGTACCAGGGGGACTTGTATTCGTCGGCGATGGCGTAGGTCAGGTAGAGACCACCGACGTTACCCTCGATCTGGCCGCCACGGTAGGTACCCGGCTGATAGGACCAGTTCACTCCGATCACGCCCGGTACGTAGAGCTGGGTCAGACCGCCCTTGGCGGTGACGGCGCCGTCCAGTGCTTTCAGTTTCAGGGAGGCGTTGGCCAGGCTGAAGCCACCTTTGGGGGAGCCATCCTTGTAGTTTTCGCCCCATTTGTTGCCGGCGAAGGAGAATTCGTTCTCCTGGTTGACCGCATGGTTCTCGGTCACGGCCAGGTCATAGGCACCAAAACCGCCCACGTCGATACCGACGATATCCCAGGCATAACCCGAGTTGAAGTTGAGAGCGGCTTGAGTGGTGGCGTGGCTCAGGTTGGACTGGTACTTGCCTTCTTTCTTGGCGGCAGTCGGGTCACCATCGATACGCTGACGATCACGCTGGAAGTAGAAGAGGCCACCGTTGAGTTTGCCTTCTTCATAGAATTTGCTGGCGGCGGCGGCATAGGCAGGACCGGCTTCGTCGGCAGCAAATGCCATACCGGGGGCGACCAAGGCGGCAACAACAGCTGCGCTCAATGCGGCACGCTTGAAGATCACTTTTTCCATTTTGTATTGCTCCTGATTTTATGGACTTAGCTTTTTGTCCGGCAGTCAGGCAAGGGCCCGCCGCTCGGTATTGGCATTGCAATCAAGACCCCGTAGGGCAAAAAATTCTTTCTATGTCGGCTGCGGCCGCGACGTCTTGGCACATCTGCGGTGGTGCAGTTCTGTTCATCACATCATTTATTTTTTATGTTCCGATTCTTGGCTATCGGACAATTCCAAGAGTACGTTCGCGGTGCGAAATATCAATGGAAAGTTCCCACCAAGTTTCAAAAATATGACCGAGTGCAAATAATCATGGATCTTGGTGTGGACACTCCCAGCCCACTCATATCGCAGCTGATAGCGTTTTCAAGTGAAATGACCTGCCGATGTGGGCGGATCTCTTACAAGGGGCATAACTTTTTTCGTTAACCTGTATGCAACAGATAATTTTGTGGCACAAAAAAAGATATGCCCCCGCGTTGGGACGCGGGGGCAGGGCATTTTGGAGGGGAGTCCGGCGGCTGATTCAGGCCTGATGGCCGAGGATGCGGGGGATCTGGCTGGCTTGATGATGGATGTGTTCAGACACCTGAACCGAGAGCCGACTGCCCTGGCGGGCGTGCTGGCTGATGCGAGCGATCAGGTCGGCGAAGCTGGCCAGCTTGTGCTCCTGGCTCTTGGCGTTGTCCGCCCCTTGCAGAGCGATGACGGCTGTGCTGCGCGCCATCTCTCTCACCGCCTGGGTGGTCTGGCGCAACTGCTCCGCCTGCTGGCGTTGGGCGGCCGCTTCTGTGGTGATCCGCGCCAGCACAGTGCCGAGTTGATCGCCGGATTGGGTGAGTCGCACCAGGATCTCGGTGATCTGGCCAAGGGATCTCTGGGTATCGGCGGAGAGGTGGCGTACCTCGTCGGCCACTACCGCAAAACCGCGCCCCTGCTCGCCCGCCCTGGCCGCTTCGATGGCCGCATTGAGCGCCAGCAGGTTGGTTTGCTGGGCGATGTGGCCGATCACGTCGACGATGGCGGTGACGTCATCCACCGAACGCTTGAGCTGGGTCAGGGCGCCGTCGCTTTCATCGATGGCAAGACCGGTCTGGGCGGTGGCCTGCAACATGCCCCCCACCAGCAGCTCGCTCTGGCTCATGGAGTGTTCGTTGTGCTGGGCATGCTGCGCTATCTCGGCGGCCACCTGATGGACCTCGCCGGCCAGCTGGTTCAACTCGCTCATCATCAGATCGCTCTCGTCCACCGCCAGCTCGGTCGTACGGGTGCTGTGGTGGATCTCTTCGACCTGATTGACCATGCCCTGCAGGCTCAATGAGACCGCCGACAGTTGGCCCTCTTTCTGCTGCTGATCCAGTTGCAGGCGAACGATAAGCCGGTTGTAGCTCTCGACTATGTCGCTGAGTTCGTTGCGCTCGCGCCCCGGGGGCAGGGTTTCGGCCTGGCCTGTTTCGTCAAGTTGCAGAAAAGCACCGCGCAGCCGCAGCAGCGGTTTGACCAGCCAGCGACGCTGTACCAGTGCAAACAGCAGGGCGACCAGCACCAGACAGAGCGCCAGACTGCCGAGGATGAGAGCCAGCTCCTGGTTGACGGCCTGCCGCCCTGCGGTGAGCTGCGCCCCCATCTCCCCGCTTGCTTGCAGCATGCGCGTGATGTCCTGTTGCACTGCCTGGTGGGCCGCCTGTTGTTGTTGCAGCGCCTTGCGGCTGTTTTCCAGCTCTTGCGGATAGCGCTTGAGCAGGGAGAGCAGTTCGCTGCGCGGCTGGGCGCCGAGCTCTTTGCGCACCGGCTCGCCCAGGGTGAACTCGTCGGCGGGGAGGGCCTCAAACAGGCCAAGCAGCGGCAGGGCGGCCAGTTGCTCAGCCTGCTTTTGCAAGGCGGCGAGCTCGAATTGCAGCCCCTCCAGCAGTTTGGGGCTGGCCTGCTCCATGTAGTTCTGGCGCAGGTGGCCCAGCCCCGGTAGGGCAGCCAGCAGATCGGCCGCCCCTTTGCGGTAAGCCTCGGCACTGGCCTGATCCGTACCCGGATCCATGGCTCCCTGCTGGCCGTAGCGCAGCAGTGCCCTGGCCTGGGTGGTCAGTTCGTTCTCGGCATTTTGCAACAGCCACTGGCTGTTGCCAGAGAGCTTGCCTGCCGCCAGATAATCGCCATCGATGCGCTCTCCCATCTTCTCGAGCAGGGCGCGCAGCGGGGCTGTCAGCTGCTCGTCCTGCTGCGCCAGTTGGCCGAGCGCCAGCTGGCGCACCGTCTGGGCTTCGGCCAGGCGCAGGGGATCGCCGCTGCTCAGGTAATCGCGCAAGGTGCCTTGCAGGGTATCGGTCAGCCGTTGTTGAAGCCGTTCATGTTGATGCTGTGCTTGCTCGGCCTGCTCCAGCTGTTGCCAGCCATGAAACAGGGCGCCGACCTGTACGCTAGCGACCAGCAGCAGTACCAGGGAGGAGAGGGAGGCATAGTGGGCAATTTTCACGTCAGAGTTCCTGCTTGAGTCAGGGGACTGGAAGTCGCCGTGAGCTTAAGCAGGAAAGATGGCGTTTTTATGACATCCGGTTCATGACTGAGAAATCATGACAAGGACGGTGCAGCGGGCTCCTCCTGCTTGCGGGCCGCAGGCGACTTGCCCAGCATGCCAAGGAGGGCCCCACCCATGATGAATGCCCCGGCCAGCAGGTGGCGGGAAGTCAGCTCCTCTCCGTTGAGCAGCACCAGCAACAGTGTGCTCAGCAGCGGTGTCAGGTAGGCAAGCGCCCCGATGCGGCGCGGATCCCCGTCCCGCAATGCCAGATACCAGGTAACGAAGGCCGCTCCCATGGGACCGAGGGCGAGCCCGACGATGAGCCACCAGTCGTCGGCGGGGATCTGCGCAATGGGTAGCGGCCCTTCCAGCCACCAGGCGAGCAGCAACGCCAGTAGCCCGGCGGGCAGGCAGGCCGCCGCCGTCACCACGGCCGGTGCAGGTGGCAGACGGCGGGAAAGCACCGAATAGGCCCCCCAGATGATGGCGGCACCCAGTGCCAGCAGGTAGCCCGGTAGATAGGTGACCTGCAGTTGCAACTCGCCGTTGACCATCACCAGTACGGATCCGGCCAGACCGAGCGCGCCGGCCAGCAAGTGACGGCTGTGCAGCGGGTGACCGGGCAGCAGCAAGGGGGTGAACAGTATGATGAACAGGGGCCAGAGGTAGTTGATGAGGTTCGCCTCCAGCACGGGGGCGTGCCGAAAGCTCATGAACAGCAGCAGGTGATAGAGCAGCAGCGCTGTGATGGTCACCAGCCAGCTGACCGGACGGGCCCGCCACTGGCGCCAGAACGGCAGGGCGCCGACACCACAGAAAAACAGCACCAGGCCCACCAGCACCAGTGGCGACACGCTGGTGACCCGGGAGGTGAGCGCCGCCAGCGAGGCCCACAGCAGTATGGTCAACAGCGCAAGGCCGGTGGACTTGTCCCACCACGAAGAACCCGCCATCCAACACTCCTTTGCAAGATGAATAAGATGAATAAAAAGAGGGCCAGTCTAGCAGACTGACCCTCCCTCCTGACCATCCCTGTTTTGGTCTGGTTGTCGATTATTTACTGGCTGAGCGCTGGATCACTTCCCCCGCTTTTTCGATATCCCTGCCGACACCACTGACGGTGTTGCAGCCCATCAAGAGGGCGCAGCAGAGCAGCAGCCCATATTTCATCTGTTTCATCTTGTCTCCTCCCTGATGAGCTAGGGCATCAGTTTCAGCAAGCGTCCGTCAGGGGCATCGGTTAGCAGATAGATGGCGCCATCCGGTCCTTCTTTGACGGTGCGGATCCTGGCACCCAGCTCGGTCAGCAAACGCTCTTGCGAGACTATCTTGTCTCCCTCCATCTTCAGGCGCAACAGGGCCTGACCCCGCAAGGCACCGACCAGCAGGTCTCCCTGCCACTCCTTGAACAGGGTGCCTTGATAAAATGTCATGCCGGAGGGGGCTATGGAGGGGACCCAGATCCACTTCGGCGGTACCATGCCGGGGGCCGCAGTGCCCGAACCAATTTTGCCGCCGCCATACTCTTCGCCAAAACTGACTCTGGGCCAGCCATAGTTGCGACCGGGCTGGATCAGGTTGACCTCATCGCCACCCTGGGGACCGTGTTCGTGTGCCCAGAACAGGCCTGTGACGGGGTGCAGGGCAGCCCCCTGCATGTTGCGATGACCCAGACTCCAGATCTCGGGCAGGGCCCCGGTTTGCTGCACAAAGGGGTTGTCTTGTGGCACCCGGCCATCGAGATGCAGGCGTATGGTCTTGCCCAGGTGGTTATCGAGGGACTGGGCCTGATCTCGCCCCCGATAGCGATCTCCCAGCGTGATATAGAGGTAGCCATCGTCCCCCGTCAGCAGCCTGGAACCAAAGTGGGCACTCCCTCCCATTTTCGGCTGCTGGCGAAACAGCAGTTGCCACTGGTGCAGCCGGTCATCTTGCAATCTGGCACGGGCCACTGCCGTGCCAGCACCGCCCTGACCCGGTTCGCTGTAGCTCAGATAGATCCAGCCCTCCTTGTCCTGGGCCAGGTCGAGCAATCCCCCCTGGCCGGCATTGGCGATGGGAGGCAGTCCCTGCACCGCATGGCGCTTCCCTTGCGGGTCGATGCGCAGCAAACGGCCTGTCCGTTCGCTGATCAGAAACTCCCCGCCAGGCAACAGCACCAGACCCCAGGGATGGGAAAGCCCCTCGACCAGCGGGGTCAGGGTGATGGCCCGGACAGGCGCTATCAGACAGAGCAACACTACCAGCAGCCTGAACATGTGGGCCTCCTCTACAGTGAGCGGTCAAAATACAGGTTTCCGGGTTGGGTCAATATCGCTGAAGATCGCTGAAGTATAGAGAGACGTGACAGAAGAATCAGGAGCAATGGGCCCCTGTACGAGCCGGGATTTAGGGAGTGTCTGTCAGATGTCTGGTGTGTGTTGACGGAGAAGGGGAGTGAAAGGTTTGCGCTTTTGGGTTGACGATGAAGAGTTCATACAACAAGGGGTTAGCACCATGAAGATACTAACCCCTTGTTTTATATGGTGCTCCCGACTGGAGTCGAACCAGTGGCCTGTCCCTTAGGAGGGGACCGCTCTATCCTACTGAGCTACGGGAGCTTTGTGGCGGGCATTATACAAGAAGCCGCTCCCTTTTAAACCCTTGATTCTTATTCCAATACTGCCAGATCCCCGATCTGGATGTTAAACGGTGAATATTTGTTCTGGCTGCTGATGATGGCACCATCCTCGAACACCTGTACCACTTCGAACAGGCCGTCGGCCGGGTTGCGCATCATGCGGGATTTGCCGTAAGGATCGATGAAGTCGGTGCTGTGCTGGATCCTGTACTGATCCCCCAGCCTGACGCCGTTGCGCCGGCCGAGATTGATGTGAGGGCCCCGCTCGTTCTGACCTATCACCCGGGCGGTGACAGGGGCGCAGTTCAGCTGGGCAACCAGATCCTGCACCGCTTCCTGCAACTGATAATTCACCTCCTGGCCATAGCTCGATTGCCAGAACTGGCCGCTGCTGCTGCCGACCTGATCCCGCTTGCCGAAGGTCCAGTTGGCACGCCCCTGATACTCCTTGCGGCTGATCAGGCTGCCGTTGATGCCATCGAACAGGTAGAGCTGCATGCGAAAATTGCGGATGGGGTCTTCATACCAGCTGGTCAGCTGGTTGCCCTGAGGCTCGAGGGAGAGGTCGTCTATGCTGCCGAGCACCAGATACTGGCTGTCGGTGCGCAGGCTGAGGGCCTTGATCTCCTCCAGGGCGCTGCGATCTCCCTGTTGCAGGTGGAGCGGGTCGATGCGCAGGTTCTCGTCCAGCCACTGACGGGCTGCCACGCCTTGCGGTGCGTTGGCCAGGGTCTCGAACATGCGGCGTGACAGGTTGGCGGGCATGTCGTCGAGGGCGCCGTAGCTCGCCTGATCCGGATAGCGCAGCCGCAGCCGTACCAGTGTCAAATCCTTGGCGTAATGCTGGGTCTGGCAGATCTGGCGCTCGGCCTGGATATCGGCCTGTACCGTGATGTACATGCGGCCGTTGCGCACCTCTTCCCGTTTGAGCCGGTACTGGCGAATGTCGCCACCGGAGCGGATCTGGATCTGCTCGGAGCGCAGGCTGCCGTTTTCCAGGCGCTGTATGCTGGAGACGGCAGCACCGCTCGCCAGCAGGGCCTGGCGCAGGGCGTCGCGGGTCGCCTGCTCACGGGCATAGGCCTCGTCGCCCCCCAAAATGGCGGCACTGCCCTGGGCTTCGATAAGCTCGGCCCGGGCTGACAGGCTGGCCAGCAGCAGGATTAACAGCAGCGGTAATTTCATGACAAACACCTTGAATATGCGGGTCGGCGCATTCACTCCTGTCGAAGTGACAGCGCCGGCCGATACAGACCACAGAACCGTGTCAGTTGCACAGCACACTGCAAATCAAAAGCAAGATTCATGCCTCATTCCTGACTCAAGCTTTGGCCGGTCGAACCGATAACGAATCAGGTGCAGATACAGGAAAGGTATCCATGAACAAACTCATCACGGCGTTGGCCCTTGCGCTGGCCCTGACCAGCTGTAGTTCCGACCCCATCAACCGGGATCAGGGTGACCCTCGCCAGGCCGCTGCTGGCATGGAGCTCAACTGGCTGGTGGCCCGCATGACCGATCAGCTGATGGAGCGCAAGTCGCTCACGACCCTGACCGAGCCCATCGCTGTCTCCTCCTTCGTCGATCTCGATACCCTGCAGGACACCAACTGGATGGGGCAGCAGATTGAGGAGAGCTTTATTTATGAGCTGAATCGCCGTGGGGAAGTGGTGGTGGACTTCAAGATGACCGGCAGCATCAAGGTAACCCCTCAGGGTGACTTCGTGATGAGCCGCAATTACAAGGACCTTTCCCCCCGTCTGCCCATCTCCCGAATCCTGACCGGCACCTTCAGCCGCAATGGCAAGGGGATCCTGGTCAATGCCCGCATCATAGATCTGCGGACCAAGATGGTGGAGACCACAGCCCAGAGCCTGATACCGCAAAAATACCTGTTTGGCGCCAACAATTCGTTCGGCCGGGCCTCCATCAACCGTGGTTATCTGATGCGCGATAGTCAGGCGCGTCCCGGCGGCCATCTGGTCAACCTGACGCCCTGATATAGGAGTGAGCACAATGAAAATCCTGTTTGGATGCCTGCTGGTCCTGCTGCTGACCGCATGCAGTGGCAATCGGGTGGTCAACTATGGTGGCAACAACAAGCCAGATGACTTCCCGGTGCTCAAGGCGGTCGGTTATGCGGTGATCGATATCCAGCCCGGCCCGTCCCAGTCAGAGAAGATGCTGCAAGCCATCCGGGCCTCCAAGATGGATGCCTACCGCGAGCTGGCTGAACAGCTTAATGGCCAGCAGGTGCGCGGGCAGAGCAGCTACAAGGACCTGACCCAGACCTCCAACTCGCTGGATGTGTCCGTGGCCGGCATGGTGCGCGGCGCCCGGGTGGTGGCCTCCTATCCCCGTGGAAATACCTATGCCACCGAGATGGAGCTCGATACCCGTGCCCTCTACAACATCAACCAGTTGATGGCGGGTCAGTTCTGACGACGTGCCGAGCTAAGGTAAAAACAAAAAAGGCGAACATGATGTTCGCCTTTTTTGTTTGCAGTGTCCCGTCCTGAATATGGTTTACACCTTTCCCCCACATAAACGGAGAGCCCGATGGGACAAGGTGTGAAACGGACACAGCGCGATTACTCGCTGACTTTTAAACTGGCGCTGGTCGAGCAGATTGAAAAAGGCGAGCTCACCTACAAACAGGCTCAGGCGCGTTATGGCATTCAGGGCCGCTCCACCGTTCTGGTATGGTTGCGTAAACATGGTCGGCAAGATTGGAGCCAGGGGGCTTCTGTGCGCGCCGGCAGGAGCATCACCATGCCTGACCACGACAACCAGACGCCCGAACAGCGAATCAAGGAGCTCGAGCAGCAGCTGGCGCTGATGAGCCAGAAGGCCCAGTTCTTTGAGGCCGTCGTCGATGTGCTGAAGAACGACTACGGCGTCTCCATCGTAAAAAAGCGACCCGGCAAGTCCTCTCGCAGCGGCAAGTCGAGAGGCTGACCATCGTCAGGGCTTGCCTGTTTCTGGGGATAAGCCGTCAGGCTTACTACAAGCGCAATCGGGTTGCAGACGTGCGCCATGCACAGGGGCTGCAGGTGGTGCGCTTCGTGCGTCAGGTACGGCTGCGACAACCGCGGGTCGGCACCCGCAAGCTGCATTATCTGCTTCAGGGTCAGGATGATGTGTGGCTCAAGGTCGGGCGGGACAGGCTGTTTCAGATATTGGCCGAGCACCGCCTGCTGGTGCCGCCCAGGCGTGCGTATCACAAGACCACCCACAGTTTTCACCGTTTCTACCGTCATCCCAACTTGCTCAAGGCGGGGCCGGAGCAGATCACACCGGTGGCCCCGGAGCAAGTCTGGGTCGCCGACATCACCTATCTACCAGCCAGGAGTGGGCCACTGTACCTGAGCCTGGTGACAGATGCGTACTCACGCAAGATAGTGGGCCATCACGTGCACGAAGGGATGCACGCGGAGTCGGTGGCGATGGCATTCAAGAAAGCACTGAAGCAACGGCGTGGCGGCGAGGGGCTTATCCATCACTCGGACCGCGGCGTGCAGTATTGCTCGGGCCTGTATCAGTCATTGCATGAACGGTACGGGGTGAGATGTTCGATGACCGATGGGTATGACTGCTACCAGAATGCGTTGGCGGAGCGGGTGAACGGGATTTTGAAAGGAGAGTTGTTGTTGCAAAGCCCGCAGGACCTGGCGCAAGCGCGGGAGATGGTGCGTGAGGCGGTGGATATCTACAACGTGGAGCGGCCGCATCATGCGTTGAAATACAGAACCCCCGATGCAGTACATCGGGGGTTCTGAGTGGAGAAATGCTAGCCGAAAATGTGTAAACCTATTTCAGGACTAGACACAGTTACGGTCAGTTGCCCATCAAGACCGGCGGCACTGTGGTCGGCTTGACGTCTTCGCTCGGGTAGCAGCCAAGCACCTTGATGTAGCGGGTGAGCTTGGTCAGCTCGATCAATGCGGCTTGCATGGCCGGCGTCTGCAGGTTGGCGGAGACATCCAGATAGAACATCTCTTCCCAGGGGTTACCCTGTACCGGCCGGGATTCAAGCTTGGTCATGTTGATCTCGTTGTTGCGCAGCACCAGCAGCGCTTCCACCAGGGAACCCGGTTTCTGGGAGGTGGACATGATGAGGGTGGTCTTGGCCGGAATTTGCGGCGCTACGTCGATGGGCTTACGCGCCACTACGATGAAGCGGCTGTAGTTCTCCTTCTGGTTGGCGAGCTGTTCGGCCAGCACGTTCAGGCCATAGAGCTCACCGCCGGCCGCGCTGCCGATGGCGGCGGCATCGGGGCTGGCCAGCTCTTTCACCTTCATCATGGCGCTGGAAGAAGAATCACAGATCTCGTGGCGTGCCCCTTCCAGCTTGCTGAGGTAGTGGGAGCACTGCTGGAATACCTGGGGGTGGGCATAGAAGGTCTTGATGCGACCCAGCTCTGTCGGCACTGCGGTGAGGATGCAGTGCTCTATGGGGTAGGTCAGCTCACCGACGATGGAGAGGCTGGTGTGCTGCATCACATCGTACACCTCGTTGATGGAGCCCGAGCTGGTGTTCTCGATGGGCAAGACGCCAAAGGCGGCGCGCCCTGACTCCACAGCATCCAGCACCTCGCGGAAGTTCTGGCAATTCACCTCTATCACCTGATCCTTGTAACGGGCCAGATACTTGCGGGCCGCCAAGCTGGAGTAGGAGCCTCGCGGGCCCAGATAGGCGACGCTGGTCATGGGCTCCTGCTGCTCCGGGTTGAGCAGGCTCTGCAGATAGGCCTGCTGGGAGAGAACCGAATCTTCGATGATGGTGTGGTAGATGCGGGTGATGTACTGGGCATCCAGCCCCAGCAGCCGGCCCTGCTGGATCAGGGCGACCAGCAAGTCCTGCTCGCGCTGGGTATCGCGAATGGGACGGGGATTGGCCTGCTTGGCACGGGCGACCTCGATACTGAGAGTCTTGCGCTTGGCCAGCAGGGCAAGCAGCTCCTGATCCAACCGGGTGATGTCTTGTCTGATCTCGTCGAGCGTAGCCATGATTGTTCCCTATCCAAGTAATCGATTGTTGTAGCTGCAAAAAAAAGCCTCCACTAGGGGAGGCTCGATTCGTCTTTGGTTGCTGTTCACGCGACGACAGGGCCTTCCCTCATGTGGGCCGGATAAACGAGAAAGCAAAGAAGAATGGTGCGTGCATGGGTCTTGTCCTGAAAATATCGTCATAACCATTAAGGGATTTGGACCCGGGATGCAAGTAAAACTTGCCCGTGGGGTGCGAACGGAGCAGGGTATTTGCTGGCGCTGGCCGGGGCGCTAAAGAGCTGGATTGGTACTGTCAGCCTGGCGGCAGAGGCATATGGAGGAAGTGAACATGGCGATTATTTTCGATCTGGGGCGGGTAGTGGTGAGCTGGGATCCTGTGGCCATAGTGAGTTCGGTGCGAGGGCCGGGCGGCGCTGAGGCGCTGGCGGAGCGGCTGTTCAACCACCCGGACTGGCTGGAAGTGGACAGGGGCACGCTGTCACTGCATACCATGGCCCGTCAGGCGCAGGAGCGTACAGGTTTGTCAGCGGCAGAGAATCTCACCATTTTGCAGGCTGTGCCTGCTTCGCTCGTGCCGGATCCCGCTATGCTGACCCTGATAGCCGAGCTGCATGGCGCAGGCCACACTCTCTATGCGCTCTCCAATATGGGTCATGCCAGCATCGACTGGCTGGAGCAGCAGCCGTTCTGGCGCTTCTTCAGCGGCAAGGTGGTGTCGGCGCGGGTGCGGATGATAAAGCCGGAGCCGGATATTTACCGCTACCTGCTGGTGTCGTTTGATTTGAAGGCCGACGAGTGTCTGTTTATCGATGACAGCCCCGCCAATGTGGCCGCTGCCAAAGCGCTGGGGATCAGGGGCATGGCGTTTACCGATGCGCACAGCTGTCGTCAGCAGCTGGTATCGCTGGGTTATCTGCCCGGTTGAGCTGACTGTCAGGAATGCTCGAGGAGAAGTCATGGAGCATGGCCGGTTTCGCAATTGGTTGAGTCACTATCCGGATGCCGGCTTGCTGATTGCCTGCCAAGATGGCAGCGGTTACCAGCTCTGCGTCGATGTGGATGGCGAGATGCAATGTCTCACCGACAGTGAGGGGGCACGGCTGACATTCGGCTCCCTCGAACAGGCCGAAGGCTTTCTGCGAGCACACAGAGTGCATCAGGCGAAACTGCGGATTTATGACTCCATCCAAGATGAAAATGAAGATAATTGTCATGAAATTATAATTAAATTCTGATTAAACTTGTTTTTTAAGGGTGTATTCAGGATTGCACCGGCACAATGGCCGCCAATTCATCATCCGGTGCTGTCGTTATGGCTGCCAATATAGTTGTGCTGAATCGAGGATACGATCAGACCTTTCAGACCAGGGAACAGTCACTTATCGAGACCCTGGCCAGTTACGGCGAGCTGGTGGTCTCCTTTTCTGGCCGACTGGAATCCTGCTACAGCATGGATTTGTGCCGTGCCAGCGGCGTCCGGATCCGGGCCATCACCCTGGACAGCCCGACCCGCCACCGCAAGGAGATAGCGCGGGCCAAGCGCTACTGCCAGCGCTACAGTATCGAGCAGATCGTCATCAAGACCGACGAGATGATCTTCTGCGATCATCTGCGTCACCTCAACGAGGTCATCGACCCTGTGCGCTATATCTGCCACCTCATGGCGCAGGAAACCGACTGGAGCCATCTGCCCATGCTGTTGCCCGCACCGGTCGAGGAGCAACAGGAGTACCTGCGTCGTTTTGGCAGCCTGCCGGCCAACACCCTCTGGCTGTTTGCCGAGCAGGGCATGACCCACAGGGATTTTCGCTATGGTTTCAACAAGCGACAATTGGGGCGCTGGGGCAAGAGTGCTTACGGCTGCTTGAGCCGCCGCTTCTCCGATCCCGAGCTGGTGGACAAGCATCATCTGCGGATGGTGGACATGGCGGAGCAGATGCTGGCCGACATGGGGTTGGAGGAGGCGCAGGTGTTCTTTCATACCCTCTCCGATCAGGCGACCACACTGGCGCGGGTGAGGGTGCCACCGAAGCTTCGTGCTCAGGCCTTTGATCTGCAACCGGATATCCTCAATGCCCTCAAGAGCACAGAGTTCGATCTGGTGACCCTGGACATGGTGCAGGAAGAGGAGCGACAGGAGTCTCTACGCTGAGACGAGCGCCACGGCAGAGGGCAAGAACGTGAGTCGGGTCATAGGCAAGCCGGAGCCGACTCTTTATACTGACGCCCTTTTCCATCGACGCCGAGCCATCACCCTATGAAACCCTTGTCCCGCCTGCTGGTTGCCCTCTGCCTGTCCCCCCTGCTGGCTCAGGCCGCCCCCATGACCCAGGTGACCCTGCCGGATGGTCGCCAAGTGCAGCTCAACGATGACTTTACCTGGGAATATCTGCTGATCAAGCCGACGGCGAGTGGCGAGAGGGCCACAGGCGCGGTTGCCGTGCCTGTGCTGACCGAGCAGGCGATGACCAATCCAGATCTGCTGGCTCAGGCGGTCAAGGACGGCATCGGCGTCAAGCTCGACAAGGTTGAGGGCTTGGATCCCTTGCTGCTGCAATTTACCGTGAGCAACACCGGCACCCGCAGCGTGGTGCGGGTGCGTGGCACTGTCACCCTGTTCAGCGAACAGGGTGCGCAGCTGGCCAGACAGGAGGCCCGTTTCTGGGTCGGCGAGAACCGTCTGCCGGAATCCTATCTGCGCAAGGGGCAGCAGCGTCCCTCAATGGTGATCGAGATGCCGCGCCCGGCCGGCCTGACCGGCAAACCCCTGGTGCGGGTCGAGATTGAGGAAGTGGAGTTTCGCTAAGCCCTTGCCAAACAGGCTCCGTTACGGAGCCTGTTTCAGTTCAGTTGTTAACCCGGTAACCGCCAGCAACAGTTGCTTACATCTGACATGATTTGGCAACAGCTTGCCGCTCGGCATTCTGCTCGCCCCTCGGCACAATGACTCCATTCCAGCTAGGTCTCAACTAGCTCAACACGAGGAGTCATCAAAATGAAAAAAGTTGCACTTTCTGTTCTGGTTCTGGCCGGTTTCGCTTCTACTTCCGTTCTGGCACAGGATGCCTTCAGCTACGCCAAGGGCGGCCTGACCTGGGCCCACACCAAATCCGACTATATCGGTGGCAAAGACAGCAACAACCGCGACTTCGGTGGTCTGAACCTGGACGTCTCCAAGAGCTTCGGTTCCAATTTCTATGGCCGCATGGGCAGCGAATACACCTCCCGCAACGACGGCAATGACAGCATGGGCATCTCCAGCCTGGGTCTGGGTGTCTACACCCCGCTCAGCACGGGTCTGAACCTGTACGGTGAAGCGGGTCTGATGGGTTACACCATGGAGCGCCAGCAGGTTGCCAACGTGAACAACACTGGCTGGGACAACATCAACCGCAAGAACAGCGGCAGCATGTATGGTGAAGTGGGCCTGCGCTATGACATTGGCGCCGTCGAGCTCTCCACCGGCTACCGTTACGCCAACATGACCGACGACATGCAGGATTTCAAAGTGGGCGCCGCCTACAAGGTGAGCCAGAACCTGGCCCTCACCGCCGACTACACCTATCGCAACTGGGATCTGCAAAAAGGTTCCATCTCCAGCCTGGGTGTGAAGTACAGCTTCTGATCTTCCCTCCCGTAGTGTCTTGATTGCTTGCCCATGACGTCAGTCATGGGCTTTTTGGTTTCTGGTGATCCAGATGTCGCCCTTGCGCCGTATTCAGTCCGCAATAGTTATACAGCTTCCATTCTTTTGTATAACTGCTATAACTGAATCAAGGCTTATACAAGGAGCGCCAACATGTACAAGATTAAAGTCGGTATCAGTGCCTGCTTGCTGGGACAGGAAGTGCGGTTCGATGGGGGCCACAAGCGCTCCAGTTTCTGCGAACGGGATCTTGGCGCTCACTTTGACTATCACCCCGTCTGTCCCGAGATGGCCATTGGTCTGGGATCGCCCCGCGCCGCCATCCGGCTGGTCAAGCGTAACGGCGAAATACGCGCCGAGGCGAGCAACGGCAGCTTCGATGTCACCGAGCAGCTGATCGCCTTCAGCGAGCAGAAGGCTCGCCAGCTCGACTTCATCTCCGGTTATATCCTCTGCGCCAAGTCACCCAGTTGTGGCATGGAGCGGGTGCGCATCTATGGCGCCAACAACGAGGGGAGTGCCAAGGAGGGGATTGGCCTGTTCGCCAAGGCGTTGATGGAAGCCAATCCCCTGCTGCCGGTGGAGGAAGACGGTCGGCTGTGCGATCCCATACTGCGGGAAAATTTCGTGCTGCGGGTCTTCGCCTACCACGACTGGCAGCAACTCTGCGCCCAGGGTCTGACGGCCGCGGCCCTGATCCGGTTCCACTCCCGCTACAAGTATCTGGTGCTCTCTCATGCCACTACCCACTATCGGGCGCTGGGCAAACTGCTTGGCAACCTCGGCAAGGCCAACTTGCAGGAGGTGGCCGACAGTTACATCAAGGGGCTGATGACAGCGCTGACCCTGAGAGCAAATCGCCGCAGCCACACCAATGTGCTGATGCACCTGCAGGGTTACTTCAAGCGGGTATTGACTCCTTCCCAGAAGCAGGAGCTGGCCGAGACCATCGACAAGTACCGCACCGGCATTTTCCCGCTGCTGGTGCCGCTGACCCTGATCCGCCACTACCTGCGCGAATACCCCAATCCCTATCTGTCCGGGCAGGTTTATCTCAATCCTCATCCCGATACGCTCAAGCTGCGCTACGGGCTCTGAAAGTGCGGCTTGGTATGGTCGAGCAGGTCTATCCCGACCTGCATCCCGATACGCTCAAGCTGCGCTACGGGCTCTGATCCCTGTTTTGCGACCCCGGCCCCCTGGGCCGGGGCGCCCCATAGATTGAATGGAAGTCGTTATGTCTGACCTACCCAAACAAGATGATGTCACCCAGCCGGATGAGGGGATCTATCCCATCCGCGACGTTTCCCGCCTGACCGGTGTGAACCCCGTCACCCTGCGTGCCTGGCAGCGCCGCTATGGTCTGGTGCAACCGGCCCGTACCGAGAAGGGGCACCGCCTCTACAGCGAGCAGGATATTCGCCAGATCGGCGAGATCCTGAGCTGGCTGGAGCGGGGGGTGAGCATAGGTCAGGTCAAGGGACTGTTGAGTGAGCCTCAGACCCAGCTGGTCAGCGATCACTGGCAGCAGACCCTGGAGCAGATCAGCCAGGCTCTGCTTGGTTTCAATCAGCGCAAGGTGGAGGCGCAGCTTAACGAACTGCTGGCGAGCTACCCGTTCGAGCTGGTGCGCAGCCGGGTGCTGCAACCCTTGGTGGATCAACTGCTCGGCCTGTGGCGTGAGCGGCCCGATGGCGAGCTGCTGCAACAGGTCTGGCTGGGCTGGCTCCATACCCGCTTCGCTCGCCACCTCATCGAACAAGAGAAGGGACGCCCGGTTACCCTCGCAAGCTGGGGGCAGCTTGGTCCCCTCGACTTGGTCTGGAGCGCCTATGAGCTGGTAAGCCAGGGTTATGAGGTGCAACTGCTGGGGGCCGTCGAGCCCAGGCAGGCCATCTTGCTCGAAGGACGTGCCGTGACGCCCTGGCTGGTGTTGCTGGGAGCCGGACTTGGCAAGCAGGAGCTGACCGCCAGCTGGCCCGATGGTACTTGTCTGTTTGGTGAGCTGGGCAGTCTCTATGACGCCCAGTGGCTGGCGACTCAGGGGTGGCAGCCCACCCTTGCCGACTGGCTGGCTGCACAGTCGGCAGAGACGCCAGTCCAGGGCAAGCGCACTCGCGGGAGGAAGGCATCATGAAGCTGGTCTGGTTTCGCAATGACTTGCGCCTCGCCGACAATCCGGCTTTGCGACACGCTTGCGCCGAGGCGGGAGAGGTGGCCGCCCTGTTTGTCATCTCTCCGACCCAGTGGCAGCAGCACAAGATGGCCCCCATCCGTCAGCAGTTCCTGCTGGCGCAGGTGGATGAGCTGGGCAAGGCGCTGGCGGCGCTCGGTATCCCGCTCCATCTGCTGCGAGTGGAGACCTTTGCCGAGATGCCAACGGCGTTGGCGAGCCTCAGCCGCGAGCTGGGTGTCAGCCAGCTGTATGCCAATCAGGCCATCGAGATCGACGAGCAGCGCCGCGACCTGGCCGTCAGCGCCATGCTGGCCGAACAGGAGGTGAGCTGCCACTGGTTCAACGGCTGCTGCGTGCTGCCACCGGGACGGGTGCTGACCGGGTCGGGGGAGATGTTCAAGGTCTTTACCCCCTTCAGCCGCGCCTGGCTCAAGGCGCTGGAGGAGGATGGCTTCGTCATTCATCGCGCCCCCGCTCCGCGCGCCGAGCCACTGTCGTGGCAACCGCTGGCCGAGAGGGAATGGGTCGATGGGGCGCTCAGCGAAGTAACGCCGGATCTCCGCTGGCCAGTGGGGGAGGTGGAAGCTCAGCGCCGTCTGCACGCTTTTCTGGAACAGGCGGTGCTTGACTATGGGGAGACCCGGGATTTTCCGGCGCAGGCGGGCACCTCCATCCTCTCGCCTTATCTGGCCGCTGGCATCATAAGTCCGCGCCAGTGCGTCGGGGCGCTGCAACAACGGCTCGGCCACCGGCCTCAATCCAAGGCAGAACCCGGTTTCGTCTGGCTCAACGAACTTGTCTGGCGTGAATTTTATCGTCATCTGCTGGTACTGGTACCAACCCTCTCCATGAACCTGCCCTTCAAACCCGAGACCGCGGCTCTGCCCTGGAGCTGGGATCCCGTGGCCTTTGCCGCTTGGTGCGAGGGACGTACCGGTTATCCCATCGTCGATGCGGCCATGCGCTGCCTCAATGCCACCGGCTGGATGCACAACCGGTTGCGGATGATAGTGGCGAGCTTCCTCACCAAGGATCTGCATATCCACTGGCGCCTCGGGGAAGATTACTTCATGAGCCAGCTGATTGACGGGGATCTGGCGGCCAACAACGGTGGCTGGCAATGGGCCGCAGGCACAGGTGCCGATGCGGCCCCCTACTTTCGGGTGTTCAATCCCACCACTCAGGGGCAACGATTTGATCCAGAAGGAGACTTTATCCGTACTTGGGTAGCTGAACTGGCCGATATTCCCGCCGCCTACGTGCATCAGCCTCATGACTGGTTGCGACTCAAAGGAGGAAGGGGGTATCCGGCACCCATGGTGGATCACGCCCTTGCACGGGTGAAAGCCATCGAGATGTTTCGAAATCTGGAGAAATAGGATGAAGGAGCCGCTGGCCCGCTTTATTGCCCTTTACCAGCAACTGGACAAGCAGCAACTGCACCGCTTGCCAGAGGTTTATGCCGAGCAGGTGATCTTCATCGATCCGGCGCACCGCATCGACGGGCTGGCCGCGCTCACCGACTACTTTGCTGTCATGTACCAGCGCCTCGCTTATTGCCGCTTCGAGATAACCAGTCAGCAGCAACAGGGTCGTGAGGCCTGGATCAGCTGGGTCATGACCTTCTCTCACCCAAGACTGGCCGCGGGTCAGCCGGTGAGGGTCGAGGGGGCAACTCGGCTTGAGTTCGATGCTGAAGACAAGGTGTGTCTGCATCGCGACTACTTCGATCTCGGCGCCATGCTCTACGAGCAGTTGCCGCTGCTGGGCGCCCTGGTGCGCACCATCAAGGGGAGGTTGGGATCATGAGCGGACGTGTGTTGATCACGGGTGCCAGCTCCGGGCTGGGTCGCCAGTTGGCGATGGATTACCGGCAGGCGGGCTGGCAGGTATGGGGTTGTGGTCGCGATGGCGAACGGCTGGCGCAGTTGGCCCGGGACGGCATCACCCCCTTGCAGTTCGATGCACGGGATGCGGCTGTCATGGCAGAGGTGGCGGCCAGCTTGCCACCCCTCGATCTGCTGATCCTCAATGCGGGCAACTGCGAGTACATGGATGTGGCGGATGGCTTTGACGGCGAACTGTTTGCCAGGGTGATCGAGACCAACCTCATCGCCACCGGCCATGCGCTTGCCGCCTTTTTGCCGCTGCTTGGCGAGGGGGCGCGGCTCGCCATCGTCAGCTCGTCGGTGAGCTGGTTGCCGCTGCCAAGGGCCGAAGCCTATGGGGCCTCCAAGGCGGCACTCGACTATCTGGCCGCCACCTTGCGACTCGATCTCAAGGCCAGGGGAATCGCCGTGACACTGATCCGCCCCGGCTTTGTACAGACGCCGCTTACCGCCAAGAATGATTTTCCCATGCCTTGTCTGGTGCCGGTGGAGCAGGCCTCCCGGGTCATCATGACAGGGCTTGCTGCGGGTCGGCATCAGATCCACTTCCCCAGCCGCTTTATCTGGCTGCTGCGCGCACTGGGGGCGCTGCCGGTGTGGTTGTGGCTGCGCCTTGGCAGCTCGCTTGTTTCGAAAGGACGCCATTCATGAAGAAAAAGATTGCCATCGTCGGTTCGGGTATCTCGGGCCTCACCGCCGGTTTTCTCTTGCACAGGTTGCACGACGTTACCCTGTTTGAGGCCGCGCACACTCTGGGTGGCCACACGGCCACCGTCGATGTGAACCAGGGTGGCCGCAGCTATGCCATCGATACCGGCTTTATCGTATTCAACGATCGCACCTATCCCAATTTCCTCAAATTGCTGGAGCGGATCGGCGTGGCGCGCCAGGACGCCGAGATGAGCTTTTCGGTGAAAAGCCCGGAGGGGCTCGAGTACAACGGCCACAACCTGGATACCCTGTTTGCCCAGCGCAGCAATTTGCTGAGCCCGGGTTTTTACCGCTTCGTCGCCGAGATCCTGCGTTTCAACCGGGAAGCGCGCGCCTGGCTGGCCGACAGTCAACGGCAGCAAGATAGTCCTGAGCTGACTCTCGGGGATTTCTTGCAGGTGGGGGATTTCAGTGACTACTTCGCCCGCCATTACATTCTGCCCATGGGGGCGGCCATCTGGTCATCCACCCTGGCGGACATGCGCGCCTTTCCCCTTGGCTTTTTCCTGCGTTTTTTTGCCAACCATGGCCTGCTCGATGTGGCCAATCGCCCTCAGTGGTACGTGATCCCCGGCGGCTCGCGGGAGTACATAGGCCCGCTGACCGCAGGTTGGCAACAGCAGATCCGCCTCGCCTGCCCGGTGCAGGGGATCCGGCGCCTGGCCGAGGGGGTGCTGATCCAAAGCAGCTATGGCGAGGAGCAGTTTGACGAGGTGATCCTCGCCTGCCACAGCGATCAGGCGCTGGCCCTGTTGCAGGATGTCAGCGAGCGGGAGCAGGCGATTCTGGGCGACATGGCCTATCAGGCCAACGATGTCTGGCTCCATACCGATGTCAGCTGTTTGCCCACTCGCCGCAAGGCCTGGGCCAGCTGGAACTATCAGCTGGACGGGGACGACGAGGCGAGGCCGCTGGTGAGCTACAACATGAACATATTGCAGGAGGTGAACTCACCGCAGCCCTTCTGCGTCAGCCTCAATCCCAAAGGAAAGGTGGACGAGAGCAAGGTGCTGCGCCGCTTCGTTTATCACCACCCTGTGTTCAATCAGGCATCCATCCAGGCGCAGCAGGCACGTCTGGAGATCTGTGGTCAGCATCACACCCACTTTTGCGGTGCCTACTGGTACAACGGTTTTCATGAAGACGGGGTGCGCAGCGCACTGGACGTCGCCAGACGCTTCGGAGCCGAGCTATGAGTACTGTCACCATGGCTCAGACAGTCAGCGCCATCTGGCAGGGCTCGGTGCGCCATCGCCGCTTTGCACCCAGGGCCCACGCCTTCTCCTACAGCCTCTTCATGCTGGGGCTGGATCTGGATGAGCTGCCGAGCCTCAGTCAGGGGCGCTGGTTCGGCGTGGAGCGGGCCGGGTTGCTCTCCTTTCATCGCAATGACTATCTCAAAGGCAGCGAAGGGAACCTCAAGCAGGCGGTGTGGCACAAGGTGGCAGAGCTGGGGGGCACAGCCGAGCCGGACGGGCGAGTGCTGCTGCTCGGCAATGTACGCTGCATGGGCTTTTACTTCAGCCCGGTCAACTTCTACTTTTGCTACCGGCAGGGTGAGGCGCGTTACCTGCTGGCCGAGGTGTCGAACACTCCCTGGAACGAGCGTCACTATTACCTGCTGGATCTGGCGGCGCTGGCGCCCCACGACAAGGATTTTCACGTCTCCCCGTTTATGGGGCTGGCCATGCGCTACCACTGGCGCATTCGCCCACCGGAGCAGGAGACATTGATCCACATAGAGAGTCATCCCCAGTCCGGCGAGGCCAAGTTGTTTGACGCCACCCTGGCGCTGAGCCGCGAGCCCCTGTCCCGCAAGGGATTGATGGCGCTGCTTGCCCGCTGGCCCTGGATGACCCTGAAGGTGCTGCTCGGTATCTACTGGCAGGCCCTGCGTCTTTTTATCAAACGAACACCTATTTTCAGCCATCCGGAGACGCGCTAATGGAGCAGATACAATCCACTTCCGCAGCCTCAATTTCCTATCCGGAGGCCAGCTCAATTCATGAAGCAGATTCAATTCAGACTCTCTGCCACTTATTCTTCAGCCATCCGGAGACTCGCTAATGGAACTGGTGCAATCAACAAGTTCGGCCTCTTTCATCGACAAAGGCGCAAGGCAACTGCTGCTCAAGCTGCTGGGGCGTCTCGAGCACGGGCAACTGCTGCTGCGGGACGGCAGCGATCGTCATAGTTTCGGGGTGGCGGGCACTGACCTGCACGCCGAAGTGGTGGTAAAGGATCCGGCCTTCTATCGCCGCTTGTTGCTGGGAGGCAGCATTGCCGCCGGTGAAACCTGGGTGGAGGGGCTTTGGACCAGCCCGGATCCGGTGGCGCTGGTGCGCTTGCTGGCCCGCAACATGACACTGCTCGATAGCCTGGAGCGGCGGCTCAGTTGGCTGAGTTTCCCCTTCAACAAGGCGCGCCACTGGCTCAATCGCAATACCCTGACAGGTTCACGATCCAACATCGCCGCCCACTACGATCTGGGCAATACCCTCTATCAGGGTTTTCTCGATAGCCATATGCAGTATTCGAGTGCCATCTATCCGGGGACAGAGTCCACTCTGGAGGAGGCACAACAGGCCAAGCTGCATACCATCTGCGAGCGCCTTGAGCTGGGACCGGACGATCACCTGCTGGAGATAGGCACAGGCTGGGGCGGGCTGGCCATTTATGCGGCCCGTCACTATGGCTGCCGGGTGACCACGACGACCATCTCCCAGGCCCAGCATGACTATGCGCGCGAGTGGATCGAGCGGGAGGGGCTCGCAGATCGCATCACCTTGCTGCTGGAGGATTATCGCAAACTGGAGGGGACCTTCGACAAGCTGGTCTCCATCGAGATGATAGAGGCGGTGGGCCACGCCTTCCTGCCCGATTACTTCCGCCAGTTGTCACGTTTGCTCAAACCCGGTGGCCGCCTGCTTATTCAGGCCATCACCATTGCCGATCAGCGCCACGCCCAGTATGTGCGCAGTGTCGACTTCATCCAGCGTTACATCTTCCCGGGCGGCTGTCTGCCGAGTGTCTCCCAGATGGCGGGACTGATTGCCCGCGAGACCGACATGCAGCTGGTGCGGCTGCACGATCACGGCCATCACTATGCCCGCACCCTGGCGCATTGGTGCGAGCGCTTTCTGGCGCTGGCCCCCGAGCTGCCCAAGCTGGGTTACAGCCAGGATTTCATCCGGTTGTGGCACTTCTATTTCGCCTATTGCGAGGGGGGCTTCTGGGAGCGAGCCATCAGTCTGGTCCAGCTGGAGGCGGCCAAACCAGGACCAACGGGCTGGCGGGGTGATGTGCCAGTGAGCGGTCACTGACCATGTGGCAGTGGGTCCATCTGCTGGGGTTCAACCTCTATTGGCTGCTGGCGGTGAAATGGCAGCAGCCGGGTCCGCTGCTGTTGATGCTGCTGCTCCACTTCATCTTCTCTCCAAGCCGCAAGGGGGATCTGCGGTTATTGCCGGTGGCCCTGGCCGGTTGTCTGCTTGATGGCCTGCTCTGGCAACTGGGGCTGTTTCAATTCCCGGCCGGCTTTCCTCTCTGGCTGGTGCTGCTGTGGCTGGGATTTGCCTTGAGCCTCAGCCATGGACTGCGCTGGTTGCGCCCCTTGCCTCGCTGGCAGCAGGCGCTGTTTGGCATGGCGGGTGGCGCCTCCTCCTATGTGGCGGGAGCGGCCATGGGCGCAGTACACTTACCTTGGGGCATCTGGATCAGCACAGCACTATTGGCGGTGATCTGGATGTGGTGGTTACCCGTACTCCTGTGGGTAACGGTCAAGCTTGAGGGTGAATCAAGATGAACACCTTTTCGACCGACGCCTTGTTGTTTTCCAAGTGGACCAAAGAGAGCCAGCACGAGCTGACCGAGCGTTACTATCTGGTGGTTGCCTGCCAGCGTGATGCGCAGGGGCGACTGGCTCGTGTGGTGATGCAGGATATCAACACCTTGCTGGAACAGGAGATGGATTGGCATGAACTGGAAGATCCCGCGAATTGGCACATGGGGTGGAATTAGCCTCCTGATTGCCGCGCTTGGCGCCATGATGGCACCCTCTGCGCAGGCATCTGCCGCCCCCTGGCAACAGCTGCGCCCGGTCGGACAGGGGGAGATGAATTGGCTCTGGTTCAAACTCTATGATGCCACCCTCTACAGCCAGAGTGGCCGCTATCAGCCGGGCCACTATCCCCAGGCGCTGACCCTCACCTACGCCAGAGATATCGAACGGGATGACCTGCTGACCGCCACCGCAGAGGAGTGGCAACGGCTGGGGCTTGGCAGCGAGACGCAGCGCCAGCAGTGGCTGGGGCAACTGGCAACCTTCTGGCCCGATGTGGCGGCGGGGGACACACTGACCTTCTATGTGGATGAAGCCGGGATTGCCCACTTCTGGTGGCAGGACAAACCCCTCGGTACTCTTACTGATCCACAATTTGCGGTCGCCTTTCTGGCCATCTGGCTTGCCGACAACAGTCGCGATCCTGCCCTTACCCGCCGCCTGCGCGGCCAACTCTGATGCTGGAGTACTCAATGTCTTTCTATCGTTGCTGTCGTTTTCTGCTCTTGTTGCCACTCCTGTTGCTCACTGGCTGTGGTGCCAGTTTGGATGACTATCGCGGTCAGGGGCCGAACTGGGATCTCGCCCGTTTCTTCAATGGCAAACTGGTGGCTCATGGCCTGGTGACAGACCGCAGCGGCGAAGTGACCAGTCGCTTTCGGGTCGAGATGGTGGGGCGCTGGCAGGATGGCAAGGGCGAACTGTTTGAGCAGTTTTACTTTGATGACGGCCGTCAGCAGACCCGGACCTGGTTTTTGAGCAAGGGGGCAGATGGTCACTGGCGCGGTACCGCATCCGACGTAGTGGGGGAGGCGGTAGGCAAGACGGAAGGTTTTGCTCTCAACTGGCGCTATCAGCTCGATCTGGTACTGCCGGATGAGCAGGTGGTGAGGGTGAGCTTTGATGACTGGATGTACCTGCTGGATGAAGATCGCCTGATCAATCGGGCCGAGATCAGCAAGTTCGGCATTCATCTGGGCGAGGTGATCCTCTATATCGAACGCACCCAAGGGTGATAAATCTGGATAATCAGCGGGTTGTCACACCAGGCGATAGCCATTCCCTATCAATCACTCAGGTAGCAACGATTACCTCTTGAGTCTGAATGGCGTTAATCTGGCTCCGTCGTCAAATCTGGAGGTGAAACATGAAAAGTCCGATTGGTCTTGATACCGTTCAATCACAAGCCCTGGCCGCCGAGCTGAACAAGTTGCTGGCCAGCTACCAGATCCTCTACATGAACGTCCGTGGCTTCCACTGGAATATCCGCGGCAATCAGTTCTTCGAACTGCACCTGAAATTTGAAGAGATCTATAACGATCTGCTGCTGAAGGTCGATGCCCTGGCTGAGCGCATCCTCACCCTGGATGGGGTACCCATGCACAGCTTCAGCGACTACCTGAAAGTCTCTGCCATCCCGGAGCAGAAGGGGCTGCATGACGGTCGTGCCTGTGTCGAATCCCTGCTCGAGAGCTTCCGCGAGCTGCTGGTCGCCCAGCGCCGGATCCTGGGACAAGCCGCCGAGGCCGGTGACGAGGGGACGGCATCCATCCTCTCCGACTATGTGCAGCAGCAGGAAAAACTGGTCTGGATGCTGCGCGCCTATCTGGCCTGACCGCTTGTTGATGTGAGTTTTGTTGTAAACCTTTGTCGTAAACCAGAGTTGTCTCTCCTTTTATCCACCCGCTTGCCGCCCTGTTTGGGCGGCTTTTTTGTTTTTGATCTGCATCAATGAAAACTTAATTGGCAAATTGAATGCCTATTAAGTTTTTGGCGAGGGGCATAGAATCGCTACAAAACAAGTAATTGAAATGTCCAATTAGGAGAGGCATGATGTTTTGTGTGCAATGTGAACAGACAATTCGTACCCCGGCAGGCAATGGCTGTGCTTATGCACAAGGCATGTGCGGCAAGACGGCCGAAACCTCGGATCTGCAGGATGTACTGATCTATGCGCTGCAGGGCCTCAGCGCCTGGGCGCTGGCCGCCCGCGAACATGGCATCATCGACAACGAGATCGATGCCTTCGTGCCCAAGGCCTTCTTCGCCACCCTCACCAACGTCAACTTCGACTCCGCCCGCATCGTTGCCTATGTCAACCAGGCGTTGGCTCATCGTCAGCAGCTAGTCGACCGTCTGGCTGCACTGGCGGTGCAAGTCACCGGCTTGCCCGAGGCCGCCGGCTTCGAGCCGGGTGACGAGCTGCTCGCCCAGCTGGCCCATGCGCCGCAAACCGCGGTCAATCGCGGCAAGAGCGAGGTGCACGAAGACATCATGGGGCTGCGTCTGCTCTGCCTCTACGGCCTCAAGGGGGCTGCCGCCTACATGGAACATGCCCGGGTACTGGGTCAGCGGGATAGCGAGGTAGCCGCCGAGTTCCATCGCATCATGAGCTGGCTCAGCACTGACCCGAGCGAGCTGGATCCTCTGTTCAAATGCGCCATGGAGATTGGTCTGCTCAACTTCCGTGTCATGGAGATGCTGGATCTGGGTGAAACTACGGCGTTTGGCCACCCCGAGCCGACGCAAGCAAGGGTCACTCCTGTGCCTGGCAAGTGCATCCTGGTCTCCGGCCACGACATGATGGATCTCAAGCTGATCCTGGAGCAGACCGCAGGCACTGGCATCCATGTCTACACCCACGGCGAGATGCTGCCGGCGCTGGCCTATCCCTTCTTCAAGCAGTACCCGCACCTGGTGGGCAACTACGGCTCCGCCTGGCAGAACCAGCAGAAGGAGTTTGCCAACTTCCCCGGTGCCGTTGTGATGACCTCCAACTGCATCATAGATCCCAACGTGGGCGACTATAGCGACCGCATCTTCACCCGCTCCATCGTCGGCTGGCCGGGCGTGACGCACCTCGAAGGGGACGATTTCTCCGCCGTGGTGGCAAAAGCCTTGTCGCTGGACGGTTTCAAGCACACAGAGCTCGAGCACTTCATCACCATCGGTTTTGCCCGCAATGCCCTGATGCAGGCCGCCCCGGCAGTGATTGAGAAGGTGAAAGCCGGTGAAATCAGCCACTTCTTCCTGGTGGGCGGTTGTGACGGCGACAAGGCCGAGCGCGCCTATTTCACCGAGTTTGCCAAGGCCGCCCCCAAAGACAGCCTGCTGCTCACCCTAGGCTGCGGCAAGTACAAGTTCAACAAGCTCGATTTTGGCAACATAGGCGGCATTCCCCGTCTGCTGGATGTGGGTCAGTGCAACGATGCCTACTCCGCCATCCAGCTGGCGCTGGCGCTCTCCGAGGCGTTCGAGTGTGGCGTCAATGACCTGCCGTTGACCCTGGTACTCTCCTGGTTCGAACAGAAGGCCATTGTCATTCTGCTCACTTTGCTGGCCCTCGGTGTGAAGGACATTCGCACCGGTCCGACCGCACCTGCCTTCCTGACACCGGCCCTGCTCAAGGTGCTGGAGGAGCAATTCGGCCTCAAGGGCACCACCACGGCCGAGGCGGACTTGGCCGAGATCCTGGCTGCCTGAACCCAGTGATACCGCAGGCCGTGCCGGCCTGCTCATCTCAGCATGTTGTAAGCCTTTGGCGAGCCTGGTGGCTCGCCTTTTTTTCAAAGCGTCGTGTTTAAAAAACATGTTTTCAAAATGAGGAGCCTTGTGATGACCTCCACCTCTCTCACCCTGCGCTGCATCGGTCGTCGCGCCGACACCCATGATGTGGTGAGCTGGCAGTTCATGCCGCTCGCAGGCAGCCTGCCTCCCGTTCTGGCCGGTCAGTGCGTCACTCTGCACACAGAGATAGACGGCCAGCCCATGTGCCGCGCCTATACCCTCTCTTCCTGCCCGCAGGATGATTTCTGGCAAGTCACCATCAAGGATGTGGGACGGGTCTCCCACCATCTGCACCAGAGCCTGCTGGTGGGGGACGAGATCCGGGTCGACGGCCCCTTCGGCGACTTCAACCTGACTGCGCTGCCCTGCGAGCGGCCGCTACTGCTCAGCGCCGGTTCCGGCATCACCCCCATGTGGGCCATGTTGCGCGACGAGCTTGCCAAACGGCCTGAGGCGGACATCCGCTTTATCCACAGCGCCCGCTCGCCAGCGGATGTGATCTTCGCAGATGATCTGGCTGCGCTGGCCGAATCTCATCCCGGCGTGCGCCACGCTTTAGTGCTGGAGCAAGTACTGGAAGAGGCGCCGACGGCTTATCCCTGGGTTGGCCGACTCAGCCAGGACATGCTGAGGGAATTGGCGCCGGACTTGCTCAGTCGCCACGTCTACCTGTGCGGTCCTGCGCCTTACATGGCGGCGGTGAGTCGCATGTTGGCGGAGCTGGGGTTGCCAGCGAAGCAGTTGCATCAGGAGTCGTTCGGCCTGCCTGCTGTTACATCGGGCGCGGCGCCGGTTGCGGCCGCCAGCGACCATTTCTGGCTGACCCTCAAGAAAAGCGGCAAGAAGGTGAAGATACTGCCGGGCCAGACCCTGCTGGCCGCACTGGAGGGGGCTGGCGAGACCATGATGGCCGCCTGTCGCGCCGGTGTGTGTGGCGCCTGTCGTTGCACCACGATTGGCGAGATCGAACGGCAGAGCGTGATGACGCTGAGTGCGCAGGACCTGGATAGCGGGGTCGCACTGGCCTGTTCCTGCACCGCAAAGGGGGATATCAGTCTCGATTACTGATGGTGTCATGAGTATCTCAGCCTTTTCCTGGTGAAACCGGGCGAGTAGACTCAACCCAGTTTCACCAGAACACGGGATAAAAAATGACAATATTGGTCACGGGCGGTGCCGGTTACATCGGCTCCCATACCCTGGTTGAGCTGCTCGGCGCGGGGCAGCAGGTGGTGGTGCTGGATAACCTGTCCAACTCCTCCCCCGAGTCTCTCAAACGGGTCGAACGGATCACCGGCAAGCCGGTCACCTTCGTTGAAGGAGATGTGCTGGACAGAGCCTGCCTGCAGCAGCTGTTTGCCGCCCACAAGATTGAATCCGTGATCCACTTCGCCGGCCTCAAGGCGGTGGGGGAGTCGAGCCAGATCCCGCTCACCTACTACCAGAACAACATCACAGGCACTTTGGTGCTGTGCGAGGAGATGGCCAAGGCTGGCGTGTTCCGGCTGGTGTTCAGCTCGTCGGCCACAGTGTATGGCGATCCTGCGTCTGTGCCGCTGCGGGAAGATTTCCCCACCAGCGCGACCAATCCCTATGGTCGTTCCAAGCTGATGGTGGAAGAGATACTGCGTGACTTGTCCAAATCCGATCCGCGCTGGGCCATAGTGCTGCTGCGCTACTTCAATCCGGTTGGCGCCCACGAGAGCGGCCTCATCGGTGAAGATCCCAACGGCATTCCCAACAACCTGCTGCCCTATATCAGCCAGGTGGGCGTCGGCAAGCTCAAGGAGCTGGGGGTGTTTGGCAACGACTATCCGACCCCGGATGGCACAGGTGTGCGTGACTATATCCACGTGGTGGATCTTGCACTCGGTCACCTCAAGGCGCTGGCCCGCATCGCTGCCGATACCGGTGTCTTTACCTACAACCTGGGTACCGGTCAGGGCTATTCCGTACTGCAGATGATCAGGGCGTTCGAGGCGGCCAGCGGACGCACCATAGCGTACCAGATCAAACCGCGCCGTCCCGGTGACATAGCCGAATGCTGGGCTGAGCCGCACAAGGCCCGTGACGAGCTGGGCTGGCAGGCGGAGCGCGGGCTCGAGCAGATGATGGCCGATACCTGGCGCTGGCAAAGCCAGAACCCGAACGGCTATGGTCCTGCTGAGAAGCCGTGATCAAGGATCATGCGCTGCTCGGGAGCCTCATTTATTCATATAAACTCCGGTCCCTGCGCAGCTCTTCGCCTTGCTGACAGCTCCTAGCGACGGCCCAGGAGTTCTGAGGGCTAAAGCCTGAATGGCAAAACGCCCCGGCATCGCAATGCCGGGGCGTTTTTTTATGTGCGAAGGGCCTGGTTACTGAATGCTCTTGCCCGCTCTCACATCCTTGATGAAGCCTTTCAGGCTCGCCAGATCGCGGGGGGCGCCACGCAGTATCTGGTCACCTATGATGAATGCCGGTGTGCCTGAGATGCTCATGGCTTCGGCCAGTGCCCGGTTGGTGCCGAGGTTCTGATCTATGCTGCCGTCCTTGATCTTGGCCTCGACCTTGCTCCAGTTTACCCCGGCCGCTTCCGCCAGCTGCTTCACCTGGGCTTCATCGGACAGCGGGCCCTGATGGGCGTACAGCTTCTCGTGGAAGGCCTGGTATTTGTCAGGTTGACCCAGTTGCACTGCCAGCGCCGCACGGGCGGCGAAATAGGAGGTTTCGCTCAGGATGGGGAACTGCTTGTAGATGTAGCGGATATCCTTGTCTTCACCCAGCAGTTGCTTGATCAGCGGATGGGCGCGCTTGCAGTAACCGCAGTTGTAATCGAAGAACTCGACCACGGTCAGGCTGCCCTTGGGGTTGCCGCTCTCGGGATCCTTATTGGAATAGAGCTGCTTGGCGTGCGCCTCGATCAGGCTCTTGTCGTTGGCCGCCTGCTGGCTCTCCTGCTTGGCACGCAGGGCATTGGACATCTCGACCAGGATCTCCGGATTCTTGACCAGATAGTCGCGCACGATTTGCTCGACATCGCTCTTGGTCAGCTCGCTTGCCTGAACCGGCGCCGCAAGCAGGGTGGCGCCAGTCAGGGCGCAAAGCAGGGCATGTTTGATTCTCATAAGTCCATCTTGCTGGGAATTTCGTGATGGTCACTATAGTGGGTGAGTCTGTTTTCAAGTCAAGTTATCTGGTTGAAAAAGCGCTGGTTCTGCCCATTTTGTCGACTTTGTGCGTCATTTAGCCCAATAAATCGGCAAACGAACCAAAAGGGGATTTACAAGCCGGATCGCCATGGGTAATATTCGCCGCACTGTCGCGGAGGGGTGGCAGAGCGGCTGAATGCACCGGTCTTGAAAACCGGCGATGGGCAACCATCCGTGGGTTCAAATCCCACCTCCTCCGCCATCTATATAGCCCAACTGATTGATTCGGTTGGGCTTTTTTGTTTCTGAGATTTTTAGTATGCCAGTGAGTATGCCATTAGGTGTTGGCTGTCCTACCCCTTGATAACACTCCTTTGGACAGGTCATTGCCACGACTTCCTCAAGTTACCCAAAGCAAGAGAGGGCCATTGGCCCTCTCTTGCTATCTATTTTGTCGGTCAGTGCAAACAGCATTGCTTGTACTTCTTACCGCTGCCATAGGGGCACGGCTCGTTGCGGCCAATCTTGATGGGCGCCACCATGGGTTGAGAGCGTGCCGGTCGCTCGCTGCGCTGAGCCAGAAAGTCGGCATGCAGGATACGAGTAGCAAAGCGAGCCTTACAGATGTTCGTTGCTGAGCGCTTCCAGTGGTGTTGGCATTGTTGTCAGCAGACTAGCCACAAAGGGCGCGTTATAGGCGGAAAGCTTGGACCAGGGTGCCAATTCCATGCCTCTAGATAGATAGCCCGACCTTATTGGGCACAGCAACGAACGCAGAATCAATAGTCCTGACGAGTGATCATTTTCGGCTTAATCCGATGCATTGAACAGGGGATGGTTCGAACAAGAACAGCTTTGATGAAACTAAGGGATTTGTACTTATAGATCAGTTGGTTACATAAGCTAGGGAAGGTGCGAACAAGTCCCTGATATGAGATCATGTTTGTCATCTGGAGCCATGGAACAGGGTTCATCATGAG
>NZ_JAPDBE010000033.1:0-53485 GCF_027705025.1 Aeromonas sp. D3
TCATGATGAACCCTGTTCCATGGCTCCAGATGACAAACATGATCTCATATCAGGGACTTGTTCGCACCTTCCCTAGCCCTATAACATTCTCAATTAATGCTCCTTGGGGAACAGGAAAAACGACCTTCATCAACATGCTAAAAGCTGACTTAGAATTAGCTCAATGCAGCACAGTATTATTCAGTGCCTGGCACACTGATTTTGCAGGTGATCCATTATTAGCATTTTTGGGTGAAATTGATAGTCAGCTACACAAAGGCTCAGTTGAGCATAATCCCGCATGGAGCCTCACCAAAAGCGCTGGTGAAATATTAATAAAAAAAGGCATCCCTGCTGCGTTAAAAATTATGACAATGGGAGTTCTAGGGAGGGTGCGAATAAGCACCCTCCACAACGAAACTGAAAAAATTAGTTTGTTAAATTCAAATACTTACAAAGGCGCATTTTTATGTTTGGTGACTTATTCGCACCTTCCTTAAATCTATTTATGGAGAGGGTTTTGAGTCAATCGGTTACCTTAAGAGATTTATTGACATTGAGTATCAACTTCCGAAACCTAATCTAAATAAATTCATTAATGGTTTATATCATAATCTAGAGCTGGAAGAGTACTTTCAGGCGAGAGGGAAACACTCTGGGGAAAGAACAGACTGGGTTAACTTGTCGGATACGATTTCTTTCCTATCAGAGATAAAAAAACTATCATTAAGAGACATTGAGCAGTTATTTACAAAAATTACTCTAGTATTAAACTTAACCCCACCTAACTATCACCTTTACCCCGCATTAACCGCTTTTCTAGTCGTAGCTCATGAGTATCACCATCGTGAATATAAAAACGCTTTAGAAAGCAAAAAATATCCAAATGGTATGATAGATATCCTCTATGAGATTGTCCCAAAAGATGAAAGGCTCGAAAAATACAAGGGCGAATGTGCATTCATTGAAGCAAATCTAATGAATTCATACTTCAATATGGAGTCTCTTTCTAGTGAGAACTCAAATGAAATTGAGATCCGCCACGCCAGCAATATTAGCAGTGGAAATGCCCAAGAAAAATACTATTCAAATCGTGTAATGCAAATAAGTAATCGTTTCCATGACACAATAGATGTCAGTTACATTACAAAAAAAATTGAATTATTGAGCAGGTTTACTTTCTAAAAAATATGATCTCGTAGGTTCGATTAGCCGATAGGCGTAATCGGACGTTCGCGTAAATGGATTCTCTCGTTATCACGGCCAGCCGAATTTCCCCCTCCGGCTGGCTGCCGCTGGCCCACCGCAACAACCGGGGCAACGGCCTCTCGATCGTCCGATTACGCTGCGCTAATCGAACCTACGATTCCTTTGCCAACGCGGCAATGATCTGCTCCACGCTCTGGTCTACTGACAGGGTGGCGCTATCCAGTATCAGGCGCTCCCTGTCCCAGGGTTCGTAGTCGCGGTCGAGCACCGCCTGCCAATCCGGCAATGCCAGCCCCTCGATATCCACCGTCCGGTTCTCGACCCGTTCGCGGTGCACACTCGGATTGGAGCAGACAACCTCTATATCGAGACAGGGAGCCCCGACCGAGAGGGCGATGTCGTGGTAAGCATCCCGGGTGAGCTGTATGGGGTTAACGGAATCCGTGATGACGATTGACCCAATTTTCAGGTTCTCTCTGGCCAGCTCATAGGCGACGAAATACCCGGCGGGTCCCATCTCTTCACCCGTCCGTTCAGCATCACGAATGGCCTGCTCTATGGTATCAATGCGCAGATAGACGGCGCCCAACTGTTGGGCCAAGGCACGCGCAATGGTGCTCTTTCCGCTGCCCGGCAAACCACTGAAGATAATCAGCATCGTGTTCCCTTGTGATGAAAAGGCTTGCCGGCATTTTCCCCGCGATGGAGGCCCTGAGTCCAGCGCCGGAGTGCCGGTACGCTCGCCCGATCACCACGACATAAAGCTGACCAACACTGGGACACCCACCTAGTTCCAGCCTTTGACAACTCACTCCCCCTCCCTGTCCTGCCAGCCTGATCGCGCCAGTCGCGCCGAGCCGTGACCGGGCGTAACATAGCTGGCCCACTCATCGCTTTTTCAGGCACGGTTCACCCCCGAAAAATCTGAATCGGCGACGGCCGTGGGCTAGGATGATGAAAGCAACCTCCTGTTAATAGCCGCTGACCATCAGGGAAATTCATGCTGCAGAGACCCAGCTTCTGCCTCTTCTTTTCTGCCATGCTGCTCCTGCTGCACGCTTCATTGGTAATGGGCGCACCGACCAAAGGCACCATCACCCTGGTGAGCTCGCTGGATACCAAGGAGTCCATGTACGGCCGCTGGCTGAAGCTGATTTATCAGGATGCCTTTGCGCGCCTTGGCTACGACTTCATCTATGCCGGTTACCCGGGCGGGCGAGCCCCCCATATGGCCGAAAGTGGCGAGGTCGATGGCGAGATACATCGTGCCACCGAATATCAACTGCAAACCCGCCACCTGCTGAAAGTCCCCGAATCCCACTTCACCCTCTCCTATGAGGCGTATGCCGCCATTCCGGGTATTCAGCTCAAGGGGTGGAGCAGCCTGCTCGGCACCTCTTATCGGGTGGAGTACCGCCGCGGGGCCAAGTTGCCAGAGTTGGCACTGTCCAGGGTGGTGGCGCCCGCCCAGCTGTTTGATATCAGCACTGTGGATCAGGGAATGGGCAAACTGCTCAAGGGGCGCAGCGATCTCTATATTGAGCAAACCATGGTAGCCAGACAGGCCATAGCCGCGCTGATCACCAGGTCTGAAGCCGGCACCAGGATCTACTCCGCAGGCATCATGGATACCCTTGACTCATATGTTTATCTGCACGAGAAACATAAAACCCTGGTGGCCCAGCTGGCGCTTGTTATCCGCCAGATGAAACAGGAAGGCGCCATAGCCCGTTATCAACAACAAGCACTGCAAGAGAGCACACCCTGGCAACCGGCCTGGCCTCTTTCCGGCAGATAGCGTTTAGTGTTCAATGGCAGCAAATTCACCTGTTGGCAGACCGTTTTCAGGGCGCCATCCAGGCTTGTTATCATTTGAAGCTGGATATAGGCTTGATATCGCGCTCCTGCTCACCAGTCCCCCTGTATGAGGAAAGCATGGACATACCTTCTGCTCCCCCCCAGCTATCGTGCCAGCAGTGCCAGGAAAGCGGGGATCTCGGCTTCGATTTCACCATGGCCTTTCAACCCATAATCCGCTGTCGCACCCGCACCATATTTGGCTATGAAGCGCTGGTCAGGGGGATCAATAACGAACCCGCCCACTCAGTGATTTCACGGGTCAACGATGACAATCGCTACCGCTTTGATCAGCTTTGCCGGATCAAAGCCATTGCACTGGCGGCCAAACTCAAGATGCAGGGAATGCTGAGTATCAATTTCCTGCCCAATGCGGTTTATCGTCCGGAGCGCTGCATCCGCACCACCTTGCAAGCCGCGCGGGAGCACCAGTTTCCCATCGAGCAGATCATGTTCGAGTTCACCGAAGTGGAGCGCGTGGCGGATAACCAGCATATTCGCCACATAGTGGATCACTACCAGGCACTCGGTTTCAAGACGGCGATGGATGACTTTGGCGCCGGGTATTCCAGTCTCAATCTGCTGGCAGATTTTCTGCCAGACATCATCAAACTGGATATGCATCTGTTGAGGGGGATCGATAAAGACAAGGTCCGCCAGGCCATTGTGCGCCACTGTCTCGCCCTCTTTGAGGAGTTGAACATCACCCCCCTGGCGGAAGGGATCGAAACCCGGGATGAAATGGCATGTCTGCAGGAGATGGGGATAGACCTGATGCAGGGTTATCTGTTTGCCAAACCCGGTTTCGAAATACTGCCCCCCGTGGACTTTGATGCCCTTCTGTAAAGCGGGAGAGGTGAGCCAGGCAAGCGGCCCCGTCATCGATCATCATAATCCCCCCCATCACTCACCTTACCGGGGAGCATGATGGCGAGCAGCGTGACCCGTCTGTGGGGATGCCGCTGCTAGCGGCATTGTCATCCATTTATCAAGGAGAGAGACATGATGCAACGCAAGACCCTGGCCCTGCTGCTGGCGACTCATCTGCTGATAGGGGGATTGGGGTTTGCCGCCGGCATCTATACCCTGCCCATACTGATCGCCCCACCCGCACCGAGCAGTGACGCGGTAGCGGCCAGCCAGCAGCAGGCCAGTTTCAGCGGCACCTTTCGTCGGGATCTCAAAGACAGCGACCGGCTGCACTGGGGGGAAGGCAAGGTGAGCATTGGGCCCGACGCCGTCAGCCTGATGGGGCAACTGGCACCTGGGCCCGATTACCAGCTCTATCTATCACCGGAGTTTGTCGAAACCGAGGCGGATTTTTCCCGCCTGAAAGCGCAGATGGTGCACGTTGGGCCGGTCAAAACCTTCGACAACTTTATCGTGCCACTGCCCGCCAGCATCGATCCAGCCCGCTACAGCAGCGTGATCGTCTGGTGTGAAACCTTCGGCCAATTCATCACCGCAGCCCGCTATCGGCACTAGCCCTGCCGGTCGCCGTAGGGCCAGAGACGGCGCAGCATCATAAAAAACGGCGCCCCAAGGCGCCGTTTTGCTGTCTGTCCGATCACTCAACTCGGGGGAAAGTGGCCGCCAATGCTGATCACCTTGACCTGCTGCAGGGTGCCATTGATGGTAAAGGCGACCCTGTGCTCCTGACTGAGCCGGATCGTGTAGACCCCCTTGTTGTTGCCGCTAAGCTGCTCATAGTGCATATCGCCAACCTTGCCGGCGGCATTCTTGGGATCCGAGCCGCGCTCGATCTCCCGCCGCCATTCGTGATACTTGCTCATGGCCGACGGGGTCACAGCAACATGCTTGTCCTTGTTGTAGAGGATCCGGGGTTGAGAATCATCGATAGTCCATGCCATAGCCATCTCCTAGTCAGGCTCCAAAGAGAACCAAACTATAGTCCAAACCAGCTGAATGGCAGACTACGGTGGCACGACCCCGAACTGCTGTTGCAGCAACCGCTGGCCCCGGGCGGTCAGGATCAGCTCACGACTGCCCAGTCCTCGCACCAGCCACCCCTTGTCCAAAAGATGGGCAAGCAGCCGGGTTCCCAGCTCGCCTCCCAGATGCATGCGCCTCTCGCTCCAGTCGAGACAGTGACAAGCAAAGTGGCGCTTGCCACTCGGCTGGCAATCGACCCCAAGCTGCGCGAAATGGTGCTCCCCCTCAGGAGTCAGGGCATAACTGCTGGCGTCCAGCCAACCTCGGGCAATCAGGCTGTCATGGAGTCGCACTCCCAGCTCGCCCGCCAGATGGTCAAAACAGGTGCGGGCAAAGCGCAGGCGCGCCGGGGTCTTGCTACGAAGTGAACCTTGCTCTACCAGCCCCATCAACTGCTCCACCACCCTCGCCACCTCATGATTCGCGATGCGGTAGTAGCGATACTTGCCCTGCCGGACACAGGCCGTCAGCCCCTGCTGCTGGAGCATGGCAAGATGACTGCTGGCAGTGGATGCCGACACCTCGGCCACAGTGCTCAGCTCGGTGGCCGTCCAGGCACGGCCATCCATCAGGGCGCACAGCATGCGGGCGCGACTACTGTCGGCAATGGCGGCCGCCACCTGTGCCAAACCTTGTTCAAGGGTGTCCTGTTCGCTCATATCGCTACGCTCTGCTCGTCGTTGCTATTGCCACTCGGCCGTGACAGTGCGGGCCTTGTCGATATCATCCGTCACCAGTATCAGCTGGTTGGCATGGTCACTGTACAGGATGATGATGTTGACCGATGCATCCCCCAAGGCGCTGCAAATGGCGCCAAGCTGACCCGGCACTTCCTGTTTCAGACGGCGCACCAGCACTTCACGTACGGCGACCACCTCCAGACCTGCCTGCTCTGCGGCTCGGGCCGCCCTGGCACCATTCTCAACCAGAAAATGGGCATGACCTGCGCCACCCGCAGTAAACATGCCCCCGCCTTCCAGGCTGACGCCTGCACGTCCCATCAAGAGACCAAACTGCCCCAGCGAGCCCGGGTTATCGGGCAACATCACGTGAATATCGTACATCCTTGCCTCTCCTTTGCGATAAGAATCAGCAGATTAAGGGGGATGCAGCGGCAACGCTTCGATGGCGAGCGAAGTGTGCCCTTGTTTGGCGCATGGGCAGGATGCAGGGAAAGACTGGGGCACGGGCCTTATACCAAAACGGCGCCCGAAGGCGCCGCTTTGTTGATCCCCCCACAAGTAAAAGCGGGGCTGGCCAGGCTTGATCAGCCGGTATAGACAGGCAGCAGACCCGCCATATTGAGCAGATGGAAGAGGGCGGTCAGCACACCGAACAGCAAGACCCCCACTATCATCGGCAGGCCGCCCGGCGCGCGGAAGCCATCGCCTTTGCCGCCTTGCTCGCTCTTGCCGGCGCGCACCTTCCAGGCCAGCAGGGCCGGTATGATGCAGGTCCAGAGGGTCGCCACTGCGCCTGCATAGCCGATGGCCATCAGGAAGCCGAACGGGAACAGCAGGGAGAGCAGCAGCGGTGGCAGGAAAGTCACGCCCCATGACTTGGCGCGGCCCTTGGGACTGTTGTCGAACTTGAACAGATCCGCCAGATAGTCGAACACACCCAAACCCACACCAATAAAGGAGGAGAGGATGGCGGCCATGGAGAAGAGGTTGAGGGCGTTGGAGACGGCCTCCGACTCGATCACCGAAGCCAAGGCCTTGAGCAGCACGTCGACGTTGCCGCCCTGCGCCACCACGGGCCCGAACTCGCTGCGCGGCAGGTTGCCGAACACGCTCACCAGCCAGATCAGGTAGAACAGCAGCGCTATGGCGGTACCACCGAGAATGGCGTAACGGGCGCGGCGCTCCTCACCGTAATAGGCGCGCATGGAGGAGACAGAGTGGTGATAACCGAACGAGGTCAGTGCCACTGGCAGCATGGCAAGCGCATAGGGTGCATAGCTGGCGTGCTCGCTCAGGGTATCGAACAACAGGGTCGGCTTGATGTTGAGGGAAAGACCCGAGATGCCGAACACGAAGCTCAGCCCCATGGCGATGACCAGCACGACCGAGATGCGATCCACAGCCCGGGTCGAGTGCCACACCAGGCCGGAGAAGCCCAGGGTGAACAGAACTGAGGCCCAGTGGCTGCCGATCCCCGTCATCCCATCTATGATGAGACCGGCCGAGGTGATGTAGGCATAAAGCAGTATGCCACCGACGAAATAGACGGTGATGTTGTTGAGGGCGTTGACCTTCTCTCCCAGCAACTCCCGGGTCACGGTATCGAACGACACGCGCAGCGGATAGCCTTGATAGGATTCCAGCAGCATCCAGCCGGAGACCGTCATCACTACCATGGTCAGGGTAATGGCCAGGATGGACCAGATGGTCCAGGCGCCCGCCCCGGCACTCGGCAAGCCCAGCATGCCAGCCCCCACACAGACGCCGGCAATGATGCATGCCCCGCCCACCAAAGATGGTTTCTGTCCCATTTACTTCTCCAAAGACGATTGTGGATCTGATCGCGACCGCGGACCGTTGCATTTGCTACGCCGGTTGTCATGGTAGATCGCGCTCATCTTGCTGCCGGCGCCCGGTGCTTGCTGCTTCGAAAGCGGAGCAAGGTGCGACCAGGGCTAGCTGCCGGCACGACATGGCAGCAGGGCCATCATGTCGGGGAAGGGACTTTACCCTGCTACCCCTCAGGTATCAAATGCGGATGCATCCTCAGACAGCCCGGCAACCCCCTCAGAGGAGCACCTGCCACTGACTCATCTGTGCTCAATGAGCCAGTTGGGGCAACAGCTGCAGCAGCTGAGCCCGCACCGCCAGCGGTGTCTGGCTGACCCAGATATCCAGCAGGCCGTAGGATAGCAGCGGCAGTATCAACAACAGCAGGCAGAGCATACCCAGCAGCCAGCGAGGAGTGAGCCTGCTCGTTTTGCTGCCAAGGTGCAACGCATCGGCCCGTTTGGGGCAGGCGGCGACACAGCTCAGGCAGCTGCTGCACTCCAGACTGCGCACCGCGATCAGCTGATGTACCTGAATGCGGGACGGGCAGGCCCGGCTGCACTTGTCGCAGTCATGGCCAGCGCTGCGCAGGCAGCGGGCCGGGTCGCGGCGAATGCGCAGCGGGGTCAACAAGCCCAGCAGGGCGAGCCAGGCGCCGTAGGGGCAGAGATAGCGGCAGAAGCCCTGCCGAAAGAGGGTTGTGAGCAGCAGTACCCAGCCCAGACAGAGGCCGGAGATGAGGTTCAAATTGAAGAAAAAGGCGCCCATCTTCATGTCCGCCGCCTGATGATAGGGACTGGCGAGATAGCCGGGCAGGGCGGCAGCGGGCACCGCCAGCAGTATGATGAAGAGCAAAAAGCCGAGCACCAGGAATTTCTGGGAACGCAGCACGGCATCGAGCCAGCGCGGCGGCGTCCACTCCCCCGCCATCAATCGGCTGCGCAGGCGATGCAGCCACTCACCCACCAGCCCGATCGGGCAGAACCAGGCACAGAACGCCCGCCCCAGCAGCAGGGCCGACAGGCAGAGCACCAGCACAGTGACGGTCGCCGCCGGATGATGGGGATCCACTATGCCCTGACTGAGCCAGGCCCGCAGCCCGAGCCCACCGGCGATGGGAAGGAAGCTGTCGACCACGTCCGGACGCACCAGCCAGGGGCTCATCCCCTGCCCCAGCTGCCAGATATGCAGGCCATACTGCACAGTCACCAACCCCCAGCAGAGCAGCAGCAGATGGCGGATCCACTCCCGCAGCGGCTGGCTGTTGATCTTGCTTGGCATCGGTAGCGGCTTGTAGCGATGAAACAGGCTGAGGGTACCAACCACCAGCCCCAGTGCGAGCCAGAGGGTGAAATCCGCCGCCACCAGCCAGCCAACGAGCAGCAAGCCGATGGAGAGGCGCCATGACCAGCCGGGCCCGGCCTGCCATTGCAACAGGACCAGATAGACCAGGCCACAGGCCAGGGTCACGGCTTCAATCACACTCATTCTTCCCCCACAGCACTCATTCGACTCAGGGGCACAGAGTAACCAACATCTGAATTGATTATTTTGATCTGCATGGGCAGAGGGGCCATTCACCCGGATTGGCCCCCACCCGATCTCACCCTTTTCGGCTGTTGAACAGGGGCTGATCGGATTCTGCCTGCTCGGCCCAGAAGTGGATGTTGAAGCGGGCATCTTCCGACAGCTCGACCCTGTGCCAGTACTGGGGCGGGCTGGTGGCAAACTCCCCGGCCCGGATCACCAGGCTTATCTCAGGCTCCTCGGCCTGCTCGTCGGCAAAACCGTGGTAGGTGACTGTGCCCGCCATCACGCAGAGCTGGCCGAACACCCCGGCCGCCGTATTGTGGTGGCTGAGCAGGGCCTGGGGCACATTCTCGCGGGTAAAGAAGGGAGTGGAACGACGCACCACCCAGTGAGACGGAATAAGTTGCATGGACATAGCAATTCTCCTCAAGTGGCCGGGTCAACCCGGCCTGGTGTTATCAATGAATCAACGGGGCAACTGGCGCAGCAGCGGGAAGGCGGCGCTCATCTGATCGCCCCCCACCACGAAGCCGCACAGCTCGCCATCCTCGCCGTGTGCCTCGGCCACCAGGCCATGGCTGTTCCAGCGGCACTGCCAGGCGAGATCCTCGCCCTTGGTGCGGCCCGCCAGCTGCAAGGGGTAACGCGGGGTCTTCACCTTCACCAGCATGGGCGGCAGGGTCAGTGGGGTCGGCGTGCCAAGCAGGGTGCGCGCCAGCGCATTGGCCCCCAGCACTATGGGTTGCAGGAAGGGGAGCAGCTGTCCCCGCCACTGGGCGCAATCACCCAGTGCGAAGATATGGGGAGCGCTGGTTTGCAAGCTGTCGTCGACCAGGATGCCGCGCTCGACCGCGATCCCGGCGGCTTGTGCCAGTACCAGATTCGGCCGCAGGCCGATGGCGGCGATCACCAGATCCTGCTCGCTGGTGCAGCCATCGGTCAGGGTCACCCGCCAGCCGTCGCCGGGCTGGGCATCTATCCTGGCGATGCCCAGCCCGAACTGCAGGCTGACCCCCTGACTGCGCAGTGCCTGCTGCAGTGGCTGACTCAGCACTGCCGGCAACAGGGCGCTGAGCGGGCTGTCGGCCAGATCCACCAGAGTGACCTCGCGACCATCGCTCGCCATGTCCATCGCCAGCTCGCAACCAATCAGTCCCGCCCCCAGCACCATGATGCGGCGGGCCTGCTGGATTAGCCCCTCGGCGGCGGCGTACTCCTGCAGGCTGTTGAGGGTCACCAGCTGCTCACCGCCCGGTATGGCCGGGCGGGCCGCGCTGGCGCCAGTGGCCAGCACCAGCTGACCATAGGCAAACTCCCCCTGCCCGGTCATCACAATACGACGAGCGGGATCGATGCCAAGCACGGGGCAATAGGGCACCAACGCGATGCGCTGCTGCTCGGCAAAGTCGCTGCCGCTCAGCCGGGTCATGGCCGCTGCGGCGCAGCCCCGGCTCACCACGTGGCTGAGATCCGGCTTGTTGTACTCGTCGCCGCTGTCGGCCGTGATGAGGCGGATGGGTTGCTCGGCATCCAGCTTGCGCAGGCTCTTGACGAGTTGCTGGGCAGCGAAGCCACTGCCTATCACCAATATCTCCCGGCTGACACCGGCCTCACTCAGAGTCGCAGCCTTCATACACAGGCCTCCACCGCGCAGGGCTCGAATACCTCCTTGCCGATGCCGCAGCCGGGGCAGAGGAAGCTGTCTGGGACCCGGGCCCAGGGGGTACCCGGCGCCACCAGCTGATCCGGCTCACCGAGGGCCGGGTCATAGATCCACTGGCAGACGGTGCAGAGCATGGGCTGGTCATCGTCCTGCTCGCAGGTGGTCTGGGCGGCACCGCGAGATGCCGGGATCTCCATCGCGCCAGAAAAAGCGGGGACACTCATCTCAACCACAACTCCTGCCTCAACTACCGGAGCCGCTGCGGCGCTAGTTGTGGTGATCGGACGGGGCGCCTCGAGCGGGTGCAATGCCCACTGGCGGGCGAGCTGGCGACCGTGCTCGCGGCACAGGGCCAGCGCCGATCCGTCGGGGCGCCACTTGGCCTTGAGGGAGATGCTGATATCGAAACCCGCGTCCATCAACCGGGTCTGGATCCGGTCAACGGCACCGCCGGTCCAGCCGTAGCTGCCGAAGGCCGAAGCCCGCTTGTTTCTAAAGCGCAGGCCGGTGATCTCCTCCAGCATGCCCGCCACCTTGGGCATCATGACGTTGTTCATGGTGGAGGAGCCCACCAGCACCCCCTTGGAGCGGAACACCTGGGTCAGGATCTCGTTCTTGTCGTGGCGCGCCACGTTGTAGATTTTCACCGCCACCCCAGGGTCCACCTCGTGGATGCCCTGGGCAATGGCATCGGCCATCATGCGGGTGTTGTTGGACATGGAGTCGTAGAAGAGGGTGATGCGATCCTCCTGGTAGTGGTCGGCCCACTCCAGGTATTTCAGGATGATCTGGGTGGGATCGTCACGCCAGACGATGCCGTGGGAGGTAGCCACCATGCTCACCGGCAGGTTGAAGCCCAGCACCTCCTTGATCTTGGCTGTCACCAGCGGGCTGAAGGGGGTCAGTATGTTGGCGTAGTAGCGCTGGCACTGCTCCATCAGCTCAACCTGATCCACCTCATCGTTGAACAGGTGCTCGTCGCAGTAGTGCTGACCGAAGGCGTCATTGGAGAAGAGCACCGCATCCTCCGTCATGTAGGTCATCATGCTGTCGGGCCAGTGCAGCATGGGGGTCTCGATAAACACCAGCTGCTTGCCGTTGCCGATATCCAGGCTGTCGCCGGTTTTCACCGGGTGGAAATTCCACTCTGGATGATGATGGTGACCCGTGATGGAGTCGATGGCGTTGTGGGTGCAGTAGATGGGGGTGCCCGGGATGCGGGCCATCAGCTCGGTCAGAGCACCGGCATGATCCTCCTCGGCGTGGTTGATCACGATAACGTCGATGGAGGCGAGATCGATCTCCGCCGCCAGATTCTGCACGAACTCGCGGCTGAACTTGTGATCGACAGTATCGATCAGCACATTCTTGCCTTCGCGGATGAGATAGCTGTTGTAGCTGGTGCCCTTGTGGGTCTTGTACTCGGTGCCGTGAAAGTCGCGCACCTCCCAGTCCCGTTGGCCGACCCAGTGAATGTTGTTTTTGACGTGAATGGTCATCAAGTTGTTCCTCAGAATGCAATAGCGAATGTGCAACTGAACGGACCATTGCAGTTGACGTGCCAACTCATAACTCATTGTTTTTATAGAAAACGTATTTCAGTCATTGTCATTTAGACAACTACCACTCATAGTCAAAAACACAAAGACACTGTCATTTGGACAATTCTCGTGATTTCAACCGACAGCCTGGCGCGCATCGCCCTCGACCTGCAACTCGGCATCTCCCATCAGGACAGGTTCCACCGTCTGATCCAGAGCGTGCGCAGCCTGCTGCACTCGGACGCCTCGGCCCTGCTGCGCTACGAGGGGGGCCAGTTCATACCGCTGGCCATCGACGGTCTGATGCAGGACGTGCTGGGCCGCCGCTTCGCGCTGGCGGACCATCCGCGCATGGAGGCCATCGCCCGTGCCGGCGACGTGGTGCGCTTCCCCGCCGACAGCAACCTGCCCGACCCCTATGACGGCCTGATCCCGGATCACGACGACTTCAGGGTGCACGCCTGCGTTGGCCTGCCACTGTTTTCGGATCAGACGCTCATCGGCGCCCTGACCATAGATGGCATGAACCCGACCCAGTTCGACGGCATCAGCGACGAGGAGCTGCGACTGGTGGGCGCCCTGGCCGCCGCCGCCCTCAGCAACGCCCTGTTGCTGGAACGGCTCGCCCGCCAGAGCAGCGAACCCCTCGCCCCCTCCACCCAGAATGGGCCGGGCCAGCCCGAGATGATTGGCCGCTCCCCCGCCATGGACCGGTTGCGCCACGAGATAGCCGTGGTGGCGAGCTCCGAGCTGAACGTACTGATCCTGGGGGAGACGGGAGTCGGCAAGGAGCTGATCGCCAAGGCGGTGCATCAGGGTTCACCCCGTGCCAGCGCGCCACTGGTCTATCTCAACTGCGCCGCCCTGCCGGAATCGGTGGCGGAGAGCGAGCTGTTCGGCCACGTGAAGGGGGCTTTCACCGGCGCCATTCACAACCGGGCGGGTAAGTTCGAGCTGGCCGACAAGGGCACCCTGTTTCTGGACGAGATCGGCGAACTCTCCCTGTCGCTGCAGGCCAAGCTGCTGCGGGTGCTGCAATACGGCGATCTGCAGCGCATCGGTGACGACACCCCCCTCAAAGTGAACGTGCGTATCCTGGCCGCCACCAACCGGGATCTGAAACAGGCTGTGGTCGAGGGGCAATTTCGAAGCGATCTCTACCACCGCCTGAGCGTCTTCCCGATCCACGCCCCCGCCCTGCGGGAGCGGCCGGACGACATCCCCCTGCTGGCTGGTTATTTTTGCGAACGCTGCCGGGTCAGCCTGGGGCTGGAGCGGCTGCGCATCGAGCCCAGGGCGCTGCAACTGCTCGCCAGCTACGACTGGCCGGGCAACGTGCGGGAGCTGGAGCACGCCATCCACAGAGCCGCCGTGCTGGCGCGGGCCGAGCAGGGCAGTCAGGCCCCGGCGCTGGATTGCCACCACTTCAACCTTGCCACCGGCAGCGCCTCCTCATCCAGCCGCATTCCTGTGGAACAGGCAGCGCAGCAGATGACGGCTGGCATTGGACTGCGCACGGCTACCGATGCCTTCCAGCTCCGGCTGATCGAGCAGACCCTGGCAGCCCAGCACGGCAACTGGGCCGCCACCGCCCGAGCGCTGGAGATGGACGGCGGCAACCTGCACCGGCTCGCCAGACGGCTCGGCCTCAAGGCCTGATGCAATGACTTAACCCCCACAAACAAAAACCCCCTCGGTGACGAGGGGGTGGTTTCGTGGTGCCAGTGCTGTGACAGGGGCAACGGCATGGTCCATCGGCGGCGGGGTCAGTCGCGGGCACGGCGCAGGTGGTAGTCGACGTGATAGTCGTTGGCGTTGCGAAACATGATGGAGTAGTTGAGAAATTCCCCGTTCTCGCCATACGAGAGGGAGGTCAGCCGCAGGATGGGCGCCCCCTGCTCGATATGCAGCAGCTCGGCCATCTGCCAGTCGGCCAGCACGGCGCTGAAGCTCTCGTAGTTGCCAGCGATGGGGAGCTGGCACTCGTTCTCGATATAGGCAAACTTGGAGCCCTCCAGATGGGCCACCGACAGGGTGCGAAACAGCCGCACCGGCATGTAGCTCTCCTCCACCAGCAGGGCCCGACCGTCCACAGAACGCACCCGGCTGGAGAAATAGACGGGTTCGTTTACCTTGACCCTGAGCTGGCTGGCAATCGCCGGTGGGGCCGGCATGGTACGAAACTCCAGCACCTTGCTGGTGAGCAGACGACCCTGATCGCGCATCAGCTCGGTAAAGCCGCTCAGCCCCTTGGTCTCATGCTGGACATCCTTCTTGGTCACATAGGTGCCGCTGCCGTGGCGCCGCGCCACCAGCCCCCATTCGATCAGCATGTCCACTGCCTTGCGCACCGTCATGCGTGACACTCCGAACTGGCTCGCCAGCATTTTCTCGCTCGGCAATACGTCTCCTACCCGGCAATCCGCGCCATTGACCCGGATACGCAGCCGGTCTGCCACCGATTTATAGATCACTGATAGACCTCTCCCGGCCTGTACCCGCGGCCCTCTCATTCAGGGGCTCCAGGCTCAACCAATTGAAAATAAACAATTTAAAATTCAAATAAAACGACAAGAACGTCACAAAAACAAGATGTACAACAATATCTCAAAATTTAGATCTCTTTGTCTAAATAAGAGCATGCGCCGGATCACATAACCACCACATATTTCATGAGGGCTTGACTCATTGTTGTTAGGTTCAATTCAGCAACACAGACAACACCCCATCAAAAACTCTTTTAATAAAGGGACTATATATGCTCAGTCAAATTCAACGCTTTGGCGGAGCAATGTTTACTCCTGTACTACTGTTTCCATTTGCAGGTATGGTAGTGGGCATTGCAATCATGCTGAAAAATCCCATGTTCGTGGGAGAGGCGCTGGCAAACCCGCAAGGTTTGTTTTTTCAAATAGTACATATTATTGAAGAAGGTGGCTGGACCGTATTCAGAAACATGCCGCTAATATTTGCCATTGGCTTGCCGATTGGGCTGGCAAATAAGGCGCAGGCACGAGCCTGTCTCTCCGTCCTGGTCAGCTTCATGACCTGGAATTATTTTATCAATGCCATGGGGATGACCTGGGGCGCCTATTTCGGGGTCGATTTCAATCAGGCGGTCGGCGGCGAAAGCGGCCTGGCCATGGTGGCCGGGATCAAGACGCTGGATACCAGCATCATAGGGGCCATCGTCATCTCGGGTATCGTCACCGCCCTGCACAACCGCCTGTTTGATCGACAGCTTCCCGTCTTTCTCGGCATCTTTCAGGGCAGCTCGTTTGTCACCATCATCGCCTTCTTCGTCATGATCCCCTGTGCCTGGCTGACCCTGCTGGGGTGGCCCAAGGTACAGATGGGTATCGCCTCCCTGCAGGAGTTCATGCTGATTTCGGGCCCGCTCGGTGTCTGGGTCTACACCTTCCTCGAGCGCATTCTTATCCCGACCGGTCTGCATCACTTCATCTATGGCCCCTTCATCTTCGGCCCTGCCGCGGTGGAAGGCGGCATCCAGCTCTACTGGGCCCAGCATCTGCAGGAGTTCAGCCAGAGCACGCGTCCGCTCATCGAGCTGTTCCCTCAGGGTGGCTTCGCCCTGCACGGCAACTCCAAGATCTTCGGGGCCATGGGGATTGCCCTGGCCATCTACGCCACTGCCGCCCGTGAGAACAAGGCCAAGGTGGCCGGTCTGCTGATCCCGGCGACCCTGACCGCCATGCTGGTGGGCATCACGGAGCCGCTGGAGTTCACCTTCCTCTTCATCTCGCCTCTGCTGTTTGCCATCCATGCCCTGCTGGCTGCCACCATGGCCACCGTCATGTACCTGTTCGGCGTCGTCGGCAACATGGGCGGCGGCCTGCTTGACCAGTTCCTGCCGCAAAACTGGATCCCCATGTTCCACAACCATGCCGGCATGATGTTTACCCAGATAGCCATAGGCCTGGCGTTCACTGGACTCTGGTTCCTGATATTCAGAAGCCTCATTCTGAGATTCAATTTAAAAACCCCTGGACGGGAAGACAGCGAAATAAAGCTTTATTCAAAAGCAGATTATCAGACAGCCAAACAACAGCGGGGTGGTGATATTGCAACTCAAATCATTGAAGCACTCGGCGGCAGCAAAAATATAAGAAGCCTGAATAATTGTGCCACCCGATTAAGAATGTCGCTGATAAATGCCAGCCAGGCTGCGGCAGATGAAGTTTTCAAACAACTGGGCGCCCATGGAGTGGTTCGCCATGGCGACAGCATTCAAATAATCATAGGTCTGCATGTGCCACAGGTACGTGAAAATATGGAATCGATAATGAACAACCCCACTCAATCCTCTTCTTTCGTAACGGAGTCATGAACATGAAAAAATTCTCTGTAGTCATCGCCGGCGGCGGCAGCACTTTCACACCGGGTATCGTCCTCATGCTGCTCGAGAACCAACATCGTTTCCCGCTCAAGGAGATCAAGTTCTACGACAACGATGGTGCCCGCCAGGAAGTCATCGCCGAGGCATGCAGGATACTGCTGAAAGAGAAGGCACCCGAGATTGCCTTCAGCTACGGTACCGATCCCAAGGCCGCATTCAGCGAAGTGGATTTCGTCATGGCCCACATCCGGGTCGGCAAATACCCGATGCGCGAGCTGGACGAGAAGATCCCCCTGCGTCACGGCGTGGTCGGTCAGGAGACCTGCGGCCCGGGCGGCATCGCCTACGGCATGCGCTCCATCGGTGGCGTGCTGGAGCTGGTCGATTACATGGAGCAGTACTCCCCCAACGCCTGGATGCTGAACTACTCCAACCCGGCCGCTATAGTGGCGGAGGCAACCCGTCGCCTGCGCCCCAACGCCAAGATCCTGAACATTTGTGACATGCCTATCGGGATCGAGGGCCGCATGGCCCAGATCGCCGGCCTTAAATCCCGTAAAGAGATGCGGGTGCGCTACTACGGCCTCAACCACTTCGGCTGGTGGACCCGCATCGAGGATCTGGCAGGCAACGACCTGATGCCCAAGATCAAGGAGCACGTCGCCCGCCACGGCTATGTGCCCGATCACGCCAGCCATGCCGAGGCAAGCTGGAACGATACCTTCGCCAAGGCCAGGGATGTGTGGGCACTCGATCCGGATACCCTGCCCAACACCTACCTCAAGTACTATCTCTTTCCGGACTATGTGGTGGCCCACGCCAACCCGGAACATACCCGCGCCAACGAGGTGATGGAGCACCGCGAGAAACAGGTGTTCAGCGCCTGCCGCGCCATCGTCAAGGCGGGTCACTCAGAAGCGGGCGAGCTGGAGATCGACGAACACGCCTCTTATATAGTGGATCTGGCCACCGCCATCGCCTTCAACACCCAGGAGCGGATGCTGCTGATAGTCCCCAACCGGGGTGCCATCAACAACTTCGACCCCGAGGCCATGGTCGAAATCCCCTGCCTGGTGGGCAGCAGCGGGCCCGAGCCCTTGCAGGTCGGCGATATTCCCCTGTTCCAGCAAGGCTTGATGGGCCAGCAGGTGGCCGTCGAGAAGCTGGTGGTGGAAGCCTGGGTCGAGCGCTCTTACCAGAAGCTGTGGCAGGCGATCACCCTGTCCAAGACGGTGCCGAGCGCCTCGGTGGCGAAGGCCATCCTGGATGACCTGGTGGCCGCCAACAAGGATTTCTGGCCAGCGCTGCAATAAACCCCCCATAAACAACAACCCCCTCGGTAAAGAGGGGGTTTTTCGTTGTGCCGACTATGCCGTGCAATACGGCATGGCGGTCAGCGCAGGGATTTGACCGAGCGACGGACGATAAGCTCGGGCTCTACCGTCATGGACTCGACTTCCAGCGCCTTGTTGCGGATGCGGCTCACCAGATGCTTCACCGCCAGCAGGCCGAGCTCGGCCTTGGGGTGGCGTATGGTGGTGAGCGGCGGGCTGGAGAAGCGCGCCATTTCCACGTCGTCATAGCCGATCATGGAGATATCATCCGGCACCTTGACCCCGGCTTCCCAGGCTGCGCAGATAGCACCAATGGCCATGGGATCATCGAAGGCAAACACAGCCGTCGGGCGAGGCGTGAGGGCCAGGATGCGCTGCATGGCATCGAAACCGCTCTGGCTCTCGTAATCCCCTTCGAAAATCTGCTCCTCTTTCAGAGTCAGACCCTGCTCGCCCAGGGCATCGCGTACCCCGGCCAGTCGCTGCTGGGTGGTCGGCTTGGAGATCTGGCCCGTGATACAGACGATGTCCGTGTGACCCTGCTCCAGCAGATGGCGCACGGCCAGACGCGCACCTATGCGGGCGTTGTCATTGATCACGTTGGCGAAATCGCACTCGGTTCCCCAATCCAGCACCACCTGCGGCACATTCTTGTGGATGCGCAGCATGTCGCGCAGCGGGGTGTCGATGTCAGTCCCCAGCACCAGCAGGCCGTCAACCCGCTTCTCCATCAGCATTCTCAGGTAATGCTGCTGGCGGGGCGGCTGGTTTTCGGTGTTGCACAGGATCAGGCTGTAGCCCTGCTCGAAGCAGTAAGCTTCGACCCCTTGCACCACTTCCGCAAAGAAGGGGTTGGCACTGGTGGTCACCAGCATGCCTATGGTCTTGGTTGAGTTTATCTTGAGGCTGCGCGCTACCGAGTTGGGCGCGTAGTTGAGTTCTGCCACCGCCTCAAGCACTTTTTGGGTTGCATCTTCGCTAACCCGACGGGTGTGATTGAGTACATGTGAGACGGTGGAGATGGATACGCCTGCGCGCGAGGCGACATCCTTGATAGTGGCCATCTCTGTCTCCTGAATATCAAAGGCGGAACATTAGCAGATTTCCCGAATAAAGGCTTGGTTTTAACGGGCACTGCCAATGATTTGTCAATGCTGGCTAATCTAGGAGGTCACCTCCATTTGCGCAAACGGATTTTGGTCAAATTGGGAGCAGCGTCAGAGTAAAATATCGTCAGTTTTTTCCTCTACTATTTGCCACCAGCACACCTTGTTGTGAAGATGTTAACTGGATAAATTAGCATCAACACCCACACGAACTAACAATATCAGTTATTTGTTTCAAAAAAGCCCTATTCCCCCCTCTCTGGTTAGTATCTTTAACAGCTTGTTATTGCCCAGCGAGGAATGATAGAACCATACCTATTGCCGGACTGGCGGGATCCTGGTTCGGAATGACACACGGAAAATGAAACAATCCACTGATTAAGGGACGAATCGATGAATAAGTTGAGCAAAATTGCAGTCAGGACAGCGGTTTCTATGGCTCTGTTCGGATCGGTATCGCTGGCCCATGCGGCGGACACCATCAAGATCGGCATCGCCGGCCCGGTGACCGGCCCGGTCGCCCAATACGGTGACATGCAGTTCACCGGTGGCAAGATGGCGGTCGAACAGATCAACAAGGCTGGCGGTATCGCAGGCAAGCAGATCGAAGCCGTCATCTATGACGATGCCTGCGATCCCAAGCAGGCGGTGGCGATAGCCAACAAGGTGATCAACGACGGGGTCAAGTTCGTGGTCGGCCACCTCTGCTCCGACAATACGCTGCCAGCTTCCGACATCTATGAAGATGAAGGCGTGCTGATGATCACCCCCGCTTCCACCAACCCCAAGATCACCGAACGTGGCTACCAGCTGACCCTGCGCACCATAGGTCTGGACAGCGATCAGGGCCCGACTGCCGCCAAGTACATCATCGAGCAGGTCAAGCCCCGGCGCGTGGCCGTCATCCACGACAAGAAGCAGTACGGTGAAGGCATCGCCTCCAGCGTGAAAGCCTCGCTGGATAAAGCCGGCGTGAAAGTGGTGGCGTTCGAAGGCATCACAGCCGGTGACAAGGACTTCTCCGCCCTGATCGCCAAACTGCAGAAAGAGAACGTCGACTTCATCTACTACGGCGGCTATCACCCCGAGCTGGGTCTGATCCTGCGCCAGGCGGCCGAGAAAGGGCTCAAGGCCAAGTTCATGGGTCCGGAAGGGGTAGGTAACAAGGACATCTCCGCCATCGGTGGCCCGGCTTCAGAAGGCCTGCTGGTCACCCTGCCGAACAAATACGATCTGGTGCCGGCCAACGCCCCGCTGGTCGCCGCGTTCAAGGCCAAGGGCCAGGACTCTTCCGGTCCCTTCGTCTGGACCACCTACGCCGCGGTGCAAACCCTGGCTGCCGGTATCGCCAAGGCGGGTGAAGATGACCCGGCTGCCGTCGCTGCCGCCATCAAGGCCACGCCGATCGAGACCGTCATGGGCACCCTGAGCTGGGCACCGAGTGGCGACCTGAAAGGCTTTGAATTCGGTGTGTTCCAGTGGCACGCCGACGGTACCTCCACTCAAGTCAAATAATCTGCCGGTCGGGGTGACGTGAGTCACCCCTCCCTTCTTGCGGGCAAGCACAGGGAACGTAGTATGTCCGAACACCTCCTTTACCTGGTTCAGCAACTGCTGAACGGGTTAACCATAGGTAGCACCTATGCGTTGATCGCCATCGGCTACACCATGGTCTATGGCATCATCGGCATGATCAACTTCGCCCACGGCGAGGTTTACATGATCGGCTCCTATGTCGCCTTTATGGTGATGGCCGGGCTCATGATGATGGGCATCGACAGCACCTTCCTACTGCTGGGAGGAGCCTTCCTGGTCAGCATCATCATTACCGGAACCTATGGCTGGACCATAGAGCGGGTCGCCTATCGCCCGCTGCGGGGCGGCAACCGCCTCATCCCCCTCATCTCCGCCATCGGCATGTCGATCTTCTTGCAAAACATGATGCGAATGGCGCAGGGCTCGCGGGATATCGCCATGCCCACCCTGATCTCCGGGGGCTGGACCCTGGGTGGAGAAGACGGCTTTCAGGCCAGCCTCTCCTACATGCAACTCATCATCTTCGTGGTGACCTTCATCACCATGCTGGCACTCACCCAGTTCATCGGCCGATCCCGCATGGGACGGGCCTGCCGGGCCTGTTCGGAAGATATCAAGATGGCCAACCTGCTGGGGATTGATACCCATGTGGTCATCTCCATCACCTTCGTGCTGGGGGCCACCCTGGCAGCCGTCGCCGGCGTGCTGCTCGGCATGTACTACGGCGTCATCAATCCCTATCTCGGCTTTATGGCCGGGCTGAAAGCCTTCACCGCGGCTGTATTGGGCGGCATCGGCAGCATACCCGGCGCCGTGCTCGGCGGCCTGCTGCTGGGGGTGGTGGAAGCGCTCACCGCTGGCTATCTCAGCACCGAATACAAGGATGTGATGGCCTTCGTCCTGCTGATCGGTGTCTTGCTGTTCATGCCCACCGGCATTCTGGGTCGTCCGGAGGTCGAAAAAGTATGAAACATCAATTTATTCATGCCTGCATCGCCAGCCTGGTGCTGATGGTGCTCTCCTTCTGGTTGCTTGGCTTTCGGCTAGAGACGCAAGGCAGCCAGTTGCTGGTCGTGAGCCGCCTCGACATATCGCTGGCCTGGCTGGTGGGTGGCGCGGCACTGGTGTTCTGGTTCCAGCTGTTGCGTGGCCAGATCGGCAGATTGTTTCAGGCCTCCATCAGCGGCTTCTCCACCGGTTTCACCAAGCTGGTGCTGCCAAGCCCTGAAGAGGCGCCACGGCTCTACAATGTCACCGCCATTCTGGTGCTGCTGTTTGCGGTGAGCTGGCCCTTCATGGCCTCTCGCGGTGCCATCGATCTGGCGACCCTGGCGCTGATTTACATCATGCTGGGGCTGGGCCTCAACGTGGTGGTCGGTCTGGCTGGCCTGCTGGATCTGGGCTACGTGGGCTTTTACGCCGTCGGCGCCTACAGCTATGCCTTGCTCAACACCTATTTCGGCCTGAGCTTCTGGGAGTGCCTGCCCATCGCCGGGCTGATGGCCGCCACCTTCGGCTTTTTGCTCGGCTTTCCGGTATTGCGGCTACGGGGGGACTATCTGGCCATCGTCACCCTGGGGTTTGGCGAGATCATCCGCATCCTGCTCAACAACATGACCAGCCTCACCGGCGGCCCGAACGGCATCTCCGGCATTCCCAAGCCGACCCTGGCTGGACTGGAATTCAACCGTACCGTCAAAGATGGGGGCTTTGGTACCTTCCACGACTTCTTTGGCATCGCCTACAACGCCAACCACAAGGTCATCTTCCTCTATCTGATGGCACTGGTGCTGGTTGTCGCCACCCTGTTCGTCATCAATCGCCTGCTGCGCATGCCGCTGGGCCGAGCCTGGGAAGCGCTGCGGGAAGACGAAATCGCCTGCAAGTCCCTGGGGCTGAACCCCACCATCATCAAGCTGACCGCCTTCACCATAGGCGCCACCTTCGCGGGGTTCGCCGGCAGTTTCTTCGCCTCCCGTCAGGGGTTTATCAGCCCTGAATCCTTCGTCTTCATCGAGTCGGCCATAGTGCTCGCCATCGTCGTGCTGGGCGGCATGGGCTCCCAGATAGGGGTGGTGCTGGCGGCCATCGTCATGACTGTGCTGCCGGAGCTGGCCCGTGAATTCAACGAGTACCGCATGCTGATGTTCGGCCTCTTGATGGTGTTCATGATGATCTGGCGGCCACAAGGACTGCTGCCGATGACCAGACCTCACCTGGAGCTACAAAAATGAGCGCGAATCAGAACAAGTTGTTGGAAGTCTCTGATCTGTCGATGCGCTTTGGTGGACTGCTCGCAGTCAACGGCGTCAAGCTGGATGTCGACAGGGGGGAGGTCATCTCCATCATAGGGCCGAACGGCGCGGGCAAGACCACAGTCTTCAACTGCCTGACCGGCTTCTACCGCCCGAGCGGCGGCACCATCCGCTACAAGGGTGAGGAGATCCAGGGGCTGCCCGGTCACCTCATAGCGCGCAAGGGAATTGTGCGCACCTTCCAGCATGTGCGGCTGTTCAAGGAGATGACAGCGGTGGAGAACCTGCTGGTCGCCCAGCACAGGCACCTCAACACCGGTTTTATCGCCGGTCTGTTCAAGACAGCGGCCTTTCGCCGTGCCGAGCAGGAGGGGCTGGAACAGGCCGCCTTCTGGCTGGAGAAGGTGGGGCTCAAGGATCTCGCCAATCGGGCCGCCGGCAACCTGGCTTATGGTCAGCAGCGCCGCCTCGAGATAGCCCGCTGCATGGCGACCCGGCCCGACCTGCTGATGCTGGACGAACCGGCCGCCGGCCTCAATCCGAACGAAACCGATGAGCTGAACGATCTCATCATCAGCCTGCGGGACGAATTCGGTGTCTCAGTGCTGCTGATTGAGCACGACATGAAGCTGGTGATGGGCATCTCCAACCGCATCTTCGTGGTCAATCAGGGGGCGCCGCTGGCCCACGGCAAGCCGGATGAGATCCGCAACAATCCGGCTGTGATCAAGGCCTATCTGGGCGAATCGTAGGACCCAAGGAGTCACGATGTTAGAACTTCGCAACGTATCGACCCACTACGGCAAAATTCAGGCGCTGCACGATGTCAGCGTCGAGGTAAAAGAGGGGGAAATCGTCACCCTGATCGGCGCCAACGGCGCCGGCAAGACCACCTTGTTGATGACGCTGTGCGGCGAGCCCAAGCCCAGCAGCGGCAGCATCTGGTTCGAGGGGGAGCAGATAAGCTCCCTCAGTACGGCCCGCATCATGCGCAAGGACATAGCCGTCGTACCGGAGGGGCGCCGCATCTTCGCCCGCCTGACGGTGGAGGAGAACCTGCTGATGGGCGCCTTCTTCGTCGACAAGGAAGAGCAGCACGGCCTGCTGGATCAGGTGTTCACCCTGTTCCCCCGCCTGCACGAGCGACTGCAGCAAAGGGCCGGCACCATGTCCGGCGGCGAGCAGCAGATGCTGGCCATAGGCCGCGCCCTGATGAGCAAGCCGCGCCTGCTGCTGCTGGACGAACCCTCGCTGGGGCTGGCTCCCATCGTCATCCAGCAGATCTTCGACACCATAGAGCAGCTGCGCCAGAAAGGGATGACCATCTTTCTGGTGGAGCAGAACGCCAACCAGGCGCTCAAGCTGGCCGACCGGGGCTATGTGCTGGAAAACGGCCACGTGGTGCTGCAAGACTCGGGGGCTGCCCTGCTGGCCAATCCGGCCGTTCGGCAGGCCTATCTGGGTGGTTAACCCATGAGCAGGGCCAGGGCAGAGGCGGATCACCACAGCTTCTGGCGTGACCCTGCCCTGCCTTTCATAGAGGCGCGAGCGGTGCAGGATGGCCGCCGCGTCTGCTATGAAAAACACAGCCACGCCCATTTCTCCATTGGCGCCATCACGGGTGGTCACAGTCACTATCTCAACCAGCACACAAAACAGGAGGTCAACGTAGGCACCCTGGTACTGATGAACCCGGAAGAGGTGCATGCCTGCAACCCCATCGCCGATCGCCCCTGGTCTTATCTGATGTTCTACCTCGATACCGACTGGCTGCGCGGCCAGCAGGAGGAGGCCGGGCTGGGGGCCCATTTTCGCCCCTTCGACATGACGGCCAGTCGGAATCCCGTGCTGTATGCAGGTTTGCTGCGCCTCTATCGTACTTTGCAAGATGACCAGCAAGATCGCCTCGCCAAGGAGGTCGCCTGTCACCAGTTCAGTCACCAGCTGCTGGCAAGGCTCACGCCCGCCAGATGGAGCGAGCCACCGCCCCTGCATCTGAGGCGCGCCGCCGAGCTGATAAAGGACGAGTATGCGACGCCCCTCACCTTGCAGCACCTGAGCACAGTCGCCGGGCTGACCCCATCCCACTTGGTGCGAGTATTCAGCCGCCATTTCGGCATGACCCCGCACGCTTACCTGCTCAACCAGCGGATACGCCAGGCCCGAGCCCTGCTCGCTCAGGGACGGCCTCTGGTCGAGGTGGCATTGGCGACGGGCTTCTCCGATCAGGCCCACTTCCAGCGCCAGTTCAAGCGGCTGGTCGCCGCGACCCCGGGTCAATACCAGTCGCAGTGCCTTCCTCAAGGTTCCAGAACAAGGTAACCGGCACTGAGCAACAGCAACATGGCCATCGCCCGGTTGAACCAGCGCAAGCGGCGAGGCGAGAGCAAAACTGCCTGCAGACAGCTGCCGACATAGGCCCAACAAGCGATAGAAACCAGACAGATCACCAGATAGAGGCTGGTAAACCACACTATCTGGCCCACATCGCCCACGGCTCCATAGGCCCCCATCCCCATGCTGGCCGCCAGCCAGGCCTTGGGATTGAGCCACTGCATCATGGCGCCGTATAAAAAAGCGGGTGGCGTGCCGCCTTCACGCTCTATCTCTCCGCTGTCCATCATCAGCAGCCAGGCCATGTAGCACAGGAAGAGGATGCCTCCCCAGCGGATGCCACCGAGCGCCACTGGCCAGTGCGACAGGGCAGCGCCGAGACCCAGCCCCATCAGCAGCAACAACAGGATGAAACCCAGGGTGGCCCCCACCACATGGCGCAGGCTGGCGCGAAAACCATATTGCGCCCCCGCACTGAGGGCGACCAGATTGACCGGCCCCGGAGAGATGGACATGGCCAGGGCAAACCCGGCCATGGATAGCAACAGACTCATTTCCATGGATAATGCTCGTTGAAGATATCGAGATCTCACCCTACCCATAAGCCTGGTTCTGATATTGAAGAAAATTGCGATCTTCCCGGCGGGACGACCGGACACATTGCGGGCTTAGCACCAGCGCAGGCTTGCGGTAAACTGGCCTCCAGTTACCTATTCGCAGGACATGCAAATGGACCAGTTTGCCCATATCAGTGCCCATGATGCCCACCAGAAGCTCGCTGCCGGTGAAGCCCGCCTCGTGGATATTCGCGATCCCCAATCCTTCGAGGCAGCACATGCAGTCGGTGCCTTCCACCTCACCAACGGCACCCTGGTGCGCTTCATGGACGAGGTGGATTTCGACACCCCTGTCATCGTGATCTGCTATCACGGCAACAGCAGCCAGAGCGCTGCCCAGTACCTGCTGCAGCAGGGGTATGACGAAGTCTATAGCCTGGATGGCGGCTTCGAGGCGTGGCGCCGGGAGTTTCCCATCGAGGCAGGCGACGCATGATCCAGCTGCTGGTGCTCGACAACGCCCGCATGGCGCAAGCCCTGGTGGACTATCTCGCCACCCTCGGCATCTCGTGCGAGCTGACCCAGTCAGAGCTCGGCGTCTCGGTCTGGCTGGCGGATGAACAGCGCCTCGCCCAGGCCCAGCTGGAGGTGAAGCGATTCCTGGCCGATCCGTCCCATCCGCGCTACATGGAGGCCTCCTGGCAGTCAGGTCAGGCGGATGCCCGCATCGATTACAGCAAGGGGATGACGGATCCCGTCACCGATTTCCTCCATCAGGCGGGGCCCCTGACCCTGGTGGTGATCATCGCCTGTCTGGCCATCTATGCCCTGGATGCCATCGGCCTGCCCATCTTCGACGAGCTGGCGTTCCACCCGACCCTGGCCCAGTTCACCGACTGGCAGGCGTGGCGTTACTTCACCCCGGCCTTTATCCACTTCTCGATACTGCATCTGGTGTTCAACCTGCTCTGGTGGTGGTATCTGGGGGGCCAGATAGAGCAACGCCTCGGCAGCGGCAAGCTGCTGGTCCTGTTGCTGGTGGGGGCGGCCCTGCCCAATATCGCCGAGTTCTTCGTCAGCGGACCGCTGTTTGGCGGCCTCTCCGGTGTTGTCTATGCCCTGCTGGGCTACTGCTGGCTGCGCAGCAAACTGCAGCCGGCCTGCGGTCTCACCCTGCCACCGGCCCTGATGGGTTTCATGCTGTTCTGGCTGGTGCTCGGCTTCTTCGACATGCTCGGCACCAGCACCGCCAACATGGCCCATCTGGTGGGCCTGCTGGTAGGTCTGCTGCAAGGCTGGCTGGACAGACACCACCAGCCTGCCTGACGGCCGGGCCCGGTCGCAGAAACGAGAACGCCGCCCCGAGGGGCGGCGTTTTTTTATGGTCTGCAGCGTTATTGCTTGAGCAGAGAACTGTCGGTGACCTGCACCGCAGTACCGCCACTCATAAAGAAGCTGCCGAACTGGGTCTGCATCTCGGTAGTGACGTCGCCGGTCGGGTCGAAGTTCTCGTCCGGTGCCAGCAAGGAGCTGTGACCGCCAGCCACGAAACGAGCCGCATGGTGGTTGGCTGCGCCGGTGGCGGTCAGCGGTTGCAGGGCCAGCAGCTTGAACAGCGGCTCTGTGCCCCCCAGCGGAGCGGACGCTATGCTGTTCGGGATCACCTGATCCGACAGACTCAGGGCACCGTCACCCACTATCTCGGTGGCAAACAGCGGGAAGTCCGCCTTGATGCCGCTGGCGAGGTTGATCGGATCCGCCGAATCCAGTACCGACTGGGCCGCAAAGCTGTAGCTCTGCAGCGTGCTGGCTGCAGCCGCCTGAGTGGTTGCACCCAAGCTAGGCAGGAACTCGTTGACGAAGCAGGTTGGCACTGCCGTCTGGCAGTTGGGCGCATAGGCGGTGAAGGCCGCCTTCAGCTCCGCACTGCCACCGGTCAGCACGCCCATCTTGATGGTCGGGCCGAAGGTCGGCGAGTTCAGCAACAGCGGTGCTATGCCGCCACCCGGCATGGCCAGACCACCGGTATCGAACTTGAACAGGGCATCCGCCGTCGGGTTGCCGATCGGCTGGTTGGCAACCGCCAGCAGGTTGGCTCCCGCAATGGCGCCCAGGGAGTGACCCAGGAAATGTACCTTGAGATTGCCGGCACTGCCGATGGCGTTCTGGTCATTGGCCAGACCCACCGCCATGCGCAGACCCAGCAGATCCGCCACGCTCTGTTTCAGGTTGTCCCGCGCCACTGTCAGGTAGCTCAGGTTCAGATACGGCGTTGGATTGTCGGAGGTGGTCACCGTAGCCATGCTGCCACTCAGGGCGAAGCCACGTTCACCATGCAACGGATGATCGATCACTACCACTGCGACATTTTTGCTGGCCGTGATGCCAGCGCCAATCTGCCCCAGTGCCAGCGCATAGGCATTCTCTTTCACCGAGGTGACGCCGTGCTGATAGATGATGACGTCCGTGATGGTGTTCAGTGCATCCTTGGCAAAGATGCGCATCGGCACGGATTGCACCTCTTCCAGCGCAGGCAACGGATTGAAGCGACCAATGTTCTGCTCGGCATCCAGCGGCTTGCCGCCGGAGGTGAGGGTTACCCCGACCAGCTTGCTCGCCTCGGCCAGCAACTCGCTCTGACGAGTCGGATCGGCCATCAACTCTGCCAGCAGAGCCGGATCCACACCCGCGCCCACCAGACCGGCGATCACTTCGCTGTCAGATGCCTTCAGCGCGTTGGCGATGGCGTACAGGCTGGGGATGGCACCGTGCCAGGACTGGGTCTTGGCTTTGTCCCATGAACCGGCGGTCGCCGGTGAGGAGAGGAAATAAGGCAGCTTGACCGTACCTGTGTAGACCTTCGTCATGCCGGCGATGCCGGTCAGCGTCGGGCTGGCGGCAACGGCGGCGGCAATGGCATCCTTCTGCTCCTGCGGCAGGAACTGCTCATTGTCCAGCTGGGTCAGGAAGTCATCGTTGCCGGTCACGGCCAGGGTATAGGTACCGGGCAGACTGGTATTGCCCAACGCATCCTGCTTCCATACCTTGGCGGCATCCAGCCCTTGCAACACGACAGATGCGGCGGCGCCTTTCACGGCCACCAGCACATCAGCGCCTGACTGGGTACCGAACCAGTCGGAGAAGATCACGTGATCCGTGGCGATACCCGTTGCCGCCTTGAACAACCCTTCCTGCAGCGCGATCAGACCATTGATGGTCTGCTCCTGCACATTGCTGCCCGCGTTGTTCTTGTAGTTGCTATAGTCGCTACCTGCCCGTACCGGGCTGCCGGTGCTGTCTTTCAGCGAATCGGTGGCCACTATCATGTAGTAGGAAGAGGGATTGAGCGGCTTGAGCGGCACCAGATTCAACTTGCCAGCCGATGCGGCCACCACGAAATCCACCCCGTAGGTCAGCACCTTCTTCACGCCATTCGGGCGCAGCGCAGCGCTGTCGAAGGCAAGCTCCAGCAGGTAGAGCGGTGCCACAGAGGCACTGAACTCGGCCGCAGTCGGTGCCTGAACCTGAATGCCGGACGAGGTGACAGGTACGATCTGGATAGCCTGGGTCGTGGACCAGCCATCCAGCGTTGACATGGCAGAGACCGGATTGGAGAGATCTGCCGTCTCGGTAGAGAACTTCAGGGTACCATCGCTGGCCCGTGCCGCCAGGGCACTGGGGCGCACCGCATTGGAACCGGTCAACAGATAGTCGAGATAGCTTGAGGTATCGCCTTTGTTATCGTCACTGCCACCACAGCCAGCCAACAGGGCACTGACAACTGCGGCGTAAATTAGCTTCTTTTTCATATCCTTATCTCTTTTTAGTTGTTATCCATGATGTGCTGACGGGGGAGGGTGAAAACCCGACCGAACCATCTTAACAGCAACGCAACAATTGTTAAGCGTCTGGTCGGTCATCTGATCTGCTTTTTTTGTGTACAACATCAAGGAATTGGAATAGAAACGGGACTCGATAGGTTAACAGCTTCATTCCGGATACCAGACCCGACCAGCACGCCCTGTGCTCCTGATGGCAAAAAGCCACCCCGATCTCGGCAAAGGGGATGAATTGTCGGTAGAATGGCGCCATTGCTTAAGGAGAATCACATGATCGACCCGAAGAAACTGGAAGAGATCGCCAAACAGGTGCACAACTCCCTGCCGCCAGGCATTCGCAGCATGGGTGAAGAGGTTGAAAAGAAGATCCGTCAGGTGCTGCAGTCTCAGCTCAACAAGCTGGATCTGGTCAGTCGCGAAGAGTTTGACGTGCAGACCAAGGTGTTGCTGCGCACCCGTGAGAAGCTGACGGCCCTCGAGGCCAAGCTGGCACAGCTGGAACAGCAGTTTGGCGCCAAGGGCGAATAACCCGGCCGTCGCAGCTGGCCCGCACAGCACATAAAGCAAACCCCAGCCTGGCTGGGGTTTGTTGTTTCTGGCTCGCCGAGGAGAAGCCGGCAGGGTCGATTAGCGAAGCGTAATCGGCCGACATGTACGACTGCCGCCGGTTTGATACCTACCGATTCGCATGCTGAGCTCAGATGAACTCGTAGGCGTCGCCGAAGATGCGCTCAGGCTCTGCACCGAGGATCTTGAACTCCTCGCGCGCCGCGCCCGCCATCTCGAAACGGCCAGCCACATAGATGTCGTAGTCATGCAGACTGACGAAATCATCCATGATGGCCTTGTGCACCAGCCCGCTCTTGCCGGTCCAGTCGCTTTCAGGCTCCTGCACCACGGGGATGAAGGTCAGCGGTGCATAGTCACGCGCCCACTGCTGCATCTGCTCCAGCTCGTAGAGCCAGTGGGCCTGACGCACACCCCAGTAGAAGAACACAGGACGCTTGCTGCCGGTATCGATCAGATACTCCAGGATGGAGCGGGCATAGGAGAAGCCGGTACCACCCGCCATCAGGATCAGTGGACGGGGCGACTCTTCCCGCAGGAAGGCCTTGCCTGCCGCCAGTTCAACCTCTATTTCCCCCTGCTCGCGCATACGGGCCAGCACCTGGCCTGCGTAGGCATTCTCCGGGGTTGCACCGATCTGCAGCTCCAGCACACCGGGGCGAGTCGGTGAGTTGGCGATGGAGAAAGGACGCTTGTCCGAATCACTCATCACCACCAGCAGATACTGACCGGGTTTGAAGCTGATCTCTTGCAGCGGCGTCAGGGCCACGTGCCAGATGGTGTCGACATATTCGCGCAGTTCCTCTACGCGGCACTTGATACGTTGCATTCTTATCCTTGTGACGGGCTCGCTCGGCCCGCTTTCGCTCATTGATTCACTGTGGACTGACGACCAGTGCATCTGGTCAGGTTCCCCGAGCATACCCAATTCCGCCCGGAGATCCTCAACCTTTTGCACCATGGCAGCCGTGTTTAGCCGAGAATATTCAGCTCGGCCCAGATGGAATCCACCTTCTGCTTCACCGCTTCGTCCTGGACTATGGGCTGACCCCATTCACGGTTGGTCTCCCCCGGCCACTTGTTGGTGGCATCCAGCCCCATTTTGGAACCCAGACCCGACACAGGCGAGGCAAAGTCGAGATAGTCGATCGGCGTGTGTTCGATCAGTGTGGTGTCACGGGCAGGATCCATCCGGGTGGTGATGGCCCAGATCACATCCTTCCAGTCACGGGCGTTGATGTCGTCGTCACAGACGATAACGAACTTGGTGTACATGAACTGGCGCAGGAAGGACCAGACACCCAGCATCACCCGCTTGGCATGGCCGGGATAACGCTTCTTGATGGTCACCACCGCCATCCGGTAGGAACATCCTTCCGGTGGCAGGTAGAAATCCACGATTTCGGGGAACTGCTTTTGCAGCAGCGGCACGAACACCTCGTTCAATGCCACCCCCAGCACGGCAGGCTCGTCGGGGGGACGGCCAGTGTAGGTGCTGTGATAGATGGCATCGCGGCGCATTGTCATGTGGGTGATGGTAAAGACAGGGAACTCGTCCACCTCGTTGTAGTAACCGGTGTGATCCCCATAGGGTCCTTCCGGCGCCAACTCGCCCGGCTCCAGATAACCTTCCAGCACGATTTCAGCGCTGGCGGGTACCTCCAGATCGCAACTGAGGGCCTTTACCACCTCGGTACGACTGCCACGCAGCAGACCGGCAAACGCATACTCCGAGAGGGAGTCGGGCACAGGGGTCACAGCACCGAGTATGGTCGCAGGATCGGCGCCAAGCGCCACCACCACGGGGAAACGCTCCCCCGGGTGGGCTTCCTGCCACTCGCGAAAATCGATGGCGCCACCGCGATGATCGAGCCAGCGCATGATCAGCTTGTTCTTGCCGATCTTCTGCTGGCGGTAGATACCGAGGTTCTGGCGCTTCTTGTAGGGGCCGCGAGTAATGGTGAGACCCCAGGTGACCAGGGGCGCCACATCACCGGGCCAGCAGTGCTGGATCGGGATCTGGTCCAGATCGACCGCATCCCCTTCCAGCACCAGTTGCTGGCAAGGGGCGGAGGAGAGCCGCTTGGTCGGCATGTTGAGCACCTGCTTGAAGATGGGCAGCTTCTCCATCAGCTCCTTGAGCCCACGGGGCGGCTCGGGCTCCTTCAGGTAGGAGAGCCAGGTGCCCACCTGGCGCAGGGCGCCGACGTTGGGCTGGCCCATTCCCATGGCGACCCGATCCGGGGTGCCGAACAGGTTGGTCAGCACCGGCATGGAGTAGCCTTTGGGATTCTCGAACAGCAGGGCCGGGCCACCCGCACGCAGGGTGCGATCGCTGATTTCGGTCATCTCCAGATAGGGATCTATCTCGCGAGTGATGCGCTTTAGTTGTCCGTTTTGTTCCAGCTGCGCGATGAAATCACGCAAATCCTTGTATTTCATGCAGGTACCCTACCGGGTTCAGGAGGTGCCGCATTATAACCCTGGCTGGGCAGCGGGTGTACCCGTATCAGGCAGCATCACTGAACTCGAATGACGCTTTTCCTGTCGGGTGAGCCGATCGGCGAACTGGGCAAGCAACCTGGGTTCATCCATCTGCAGCAAGAGGCTGGCGACCTGACCGCTGTAATGGCGATTGCCAAGCTCGGCCAGCAGGAATTGCTGCGCCGCCTCGGGCAAGGGGGAGAGCTGGCTGAGCTGGTGCAGGGCTGGCTGTTTCAGGCGACTGTTGCGGCTGGCGGCGATCAGCAGGCTGCTTGCATCCTGACCCTGGTGAAAACGAGCCACGCTTTTCAGGGCGGCCACGCTGTCGTGATCCACAGGTTGACGCCACAGCTTTAGATAGAGAGCGCTATCGCCGGTGCGTTCGACCAGTTGTCGCAGCAGCTGGTTATCGGGCAGGAAAATGTTCATGGCGGCGAGTCGATAGGCTTCACGCTGCAAAACAGAGGCAGGCTGCTGATCGAGCACCGCCAGCAGCGCCTCTTGCTGCAAAGCCAGTTCAGGGTTGCGGCTGTTGTATATCTGCTTGAACTGGAAGCTGTCCTGCGCCAGCAACTGGCGATAATTACCCTGCCAGGCCTGCTGTTGCCAGCGGTTCAGTACAAGCCGCGCTGCAGCGGCAAAATCGTAGGCGGGCTGCTGGACCAGAAAGCCATCCACCTCTTTTTCTACCAGCCATCGGGGTGCCTTGACCGCCTGGGCGCGCACCCAGGCAAGCTGCTCCGGGGTACTGGCCCCGGAAGTCTTGTCGAGGGTGGCCAGCAGCTGGCACAGCAGATATTCCCGCTGGCCCACGGCCAGGGAGTCCAGCAGCGCATCGATGGCGGTAAACTGCCCCTGCTGCAATCGGCCAGCCAGAAAATCGAGATGGCCCTGCAATCCTTCATCGGCCACCAGTGCAGCCCTGGGTGGGGAAGGAGGCGAGGCATGTGCCGGCAAGGCCATCAAGCAGCCCAGCCATATCCAGAATACAAGCTTCATGACGTCCCTATCCTTGTGACATCGAGGTTTCATACTACTCAGGCGACCGGAAAATAGATAAACAAAAACCGCGACATGAGCCGCGGTTTTTCATTTTCCGACCAGATTACTTCTGCTGACGCCGCATGGAGTCGAAGAATTCGTCGTTGGTCTTGGTGGCCGCCAACTTGTCGATCAGGAACTCTATGCTGTCGATCTCACCCATGGGATGAATGATCTTGCGCAGGATCCACATCTTCTGCAGCTCGTCACCGGTGGTCAGCAACTCTTCCTTCCGGGTGCCGGAACGGGTGATGTCGATGGCCGGGTAGATGCGCTTCTCGGCAATCTTGCGCGAGAGGTGCAGTTCCATGTTGCCGGTACCCTTGAACTCTTCGTAGATAACCTCGTCCATCTTGGAGCCGGTATCCACCAGCGCGGTGGCTATGATGGTCAGGCTGCCGCCTTCCTCAACATTGCGAGCGGCACCAAAGAAGCGCTTGGGTCTGTGCAGGGCGTTGGCATCCACACCACCTGTCAGTACCTTGCCGGATGACGGGATGACAGTGTTGTAGGCGCGAGCCAGACGGGTGATGGAGTCCAGCAGGATGACCACATCCTTCTTGTGCTCGACCAGACGCTTGGCCTTCTCGATAACCATATCGGCAACCTGAACGTGACGGGAAGCAGGCTCGTCAAAGGTGGAAGCGATCACTTCACCCTTCACCATGCGCTGCATCTCGGTCACTTCTTCCGGACGCTCGTCGATCAGCAGGACGATCAGTTCACAGTCCGGGTGGTTGTAGGCAATGCTCTGGGCGATGTTCTGCAGCAGCATTGTCTTACCGGCCTTGGGCGGCGCCACGATCAGACCACGCTGGCCTTTACCGATGGGGGAAGCCAAGTCCAGCACACGGGCGGTGATATCTTCGGTAGAACCGTTACCCCGTTCCATGCGCAGACGTTCGTTGGCATGCAGGGGGGTAAGGTTTTCAAACAGGATCTTGTTGCGGACGTTTTCCGGACGGTCGTAGTTGACCTCGTTGACCTTGAGCAGTGCGAAATAACGTTCGCCCTCTTTCGGTGGCCGGATTTTGCCGGAAACAGTATCGCCGGTTCGCAGGTTGAAACGGCGGATCTGGCTCGGGGAGACATAAATATCGTCCGGGCCAGCCAGATAGGAGCCATCTGCACTACGCAGGAAGCCAAAACCGTCGGTCAGGATTTCCAGCACACCGTCGCCAAAGATATCCTCGCCACCCTTGGCGTGCGCCTTGAGGATTGCGAAAATAATATCTTTCTTGTGCGCCCGAGCCAGATTTTCTAACCCCATGGATTCGCCAAGCTTTACCAGCTCGGACACAGGAGTGTTCTTTAATTCAGTCAGATTCATAGTGGTGAAAGTCTGTAAGCAAGGATTGAAATGAGGAGACAGTCTGCTGGATTGATGCTGATCGGATTTGACTTGCCAGGCTGCTGCTAAGCAAAGAGTCAGGCAAAAAGGTTAGCAAACGAACGATAAGCTAGCACCAATCGGGATGAGCGTCTAGGTGATAAAACACAAGGAGCGCATTATTGCAATGCGCTCCTTTTTGATTATTACAGGTTAACGTCCAGAAACTCTTTCAGCTGAGTCTTGGACAGGGCGCCGACCTTGGTCGCAGCCACTTCGCCATTCTTGAACAGCAAGAGGGTCGGAATACCGCGAATGCCATACTTGGGCGGCGTGTCGGCGTTATGATCGATGTTCAATTTCGCCACAGTCACACGACCGGCATACTCTTGGGCGACTTCGTTCAGGATAGGGGCAATCATCTTGCACGGACCACACCATTCGGCCCAGAAGTCGACCAGAACGGCGCCATCGGCTTTGATTACATCTGCCTCGAAGCTGGCATCGCTCAGCTGAACAATCTTGTCACTCATCTCCAACTCCAGTCAGTAATTAAGGCTTTATTGACGTATCAACAAAGGCAATAGTTGCCCTATTTGAAATGATCCTGTTTATTATTGCAAGCCTAACCTGATAACCTACCGCCATGAGCAAAACACACTTAACGACCGAAAAATTCGCCCAAATGGGCCTCGAACCCGAAGTTCTGGCTGGTCTGGAATCAAAGGGATTTCACTATTGCACGCCCATCCAGGCGCTGTCTCTGCCACTGCTGGTAGAAGGTCATGACCTCGCCGGTCAGGCTCAGACAGGGACCGGCAAGACCATTGCCTTCCTGGCCGCGACATTCAACTATTTGCTGACCCACCCGCTGAGTAATCCCCGTCTGGTTAACCAACCCAGAGCCATCATAATGGCGCCCACCCGGGAACTGGCAGTGCAGATCTACAACGATGCCGACACCATTTCCGCATCCACCGGCCTGAAACTCGGCCTCGCCTACGGTGGCGAAGGTTACGACAAGCAGCTGGCCGTGCTGGAGCAGGGCGTCGACATCCTGATCGGCACCACGGGTCGCATCATCGACTACTTCAAGTCCAAGGTGATCGATCTGAGCAACATTCAGGTCGTGGTGCTGGATGAAGCGGATCGCATGTTCGATCTGGGCTTCATCAAGGACATCCGCTTCCTGTTCCGCCGCATGCCTGCCCCGACCGAGCGTCTGAGCATGCTGTTCTCCGCCACCCTCTCCCTGCGGGTGCAGGAGCTGGCCTACGAACACATGAACCACCCGGAACATGTGCAGATAGAGCCGGAGCAGATGACCGGCATCCGCATTCAGGAGGAGCTGTTCTACCCCTCCAACGAAGACAAGATGCTGCTGTTGCTCTCCCTGATGGAAGAAGAGTGGCCGGAAAAAGCCATCGTCTTCGCCAACACCAAGCATGTCTGTGAAGACGTGCATGCGTGGCTGGAGAATGACGGTCACCGCGTCGGCCTGCTGACCGGCGACGTGCCGCAGAAGAAGCGGATGAAGATCCTGGAAGACTTCACCAAGGGAACCCTGGACATACTGGTCGCTACCGACGTGGCTGCCCGTGGTCTGCACATTCCCGATGTGACCCACGTCTTCAACTACGACCTGCCCGACGATGCCGAAGACTATGTACACCGTATCGGTCGTACCGGTCGTGCCGGCAAGAGCGGTCACTCCATCAGCCTGGCCTGTGAAGACTATGCCTTCAACCTGCCGGCCATCGAGGAGTACATCCACCACCCGATCCCGGTCAGCAAATACGACCGTGAAGCGCTGCTGGATGACGTGACTGCCCCGAAACGGGTCGTTCGCAACCGTCAGCCGGTGAACCGCAACATGCGGGATCGCCAGGGCGGTGGCAACAGCAACAACCGTCGTCGTCCGCCACGCAAGAGCTGAAGGACAGGCCCAGTTGCACAACTCGCCTCTCTATGCCGCCATTGACCTCGGCTCCAACAGCTTTCACATGCTGGTGGTGCGCGAGGTCGCCGGTGCCCTGCGCACCGTCACCAAGGTCAAGCGCAAGGTTCGCCTCGCCGCCGGGCTCGATCCGGAATTTCGTCTCAGCCGTGCCGCCATGGAGCGGGGCTGGGACTGCCTGCGTCTGTTCTCCGAGCAGCTGCAGGACATTCCGGCCGACAATATACGGGTGGTGGGCACGGCCACTCTGCGCCTTGCCACCAACGTCGACGAGTTCCTGAGCGAAGCGGAACGGGTGCTCAACCACAGCATAGAGATCATCTCTGGCGAGGAAGAGGCCAAGACCATCTACGAGGGTGTCTCCTGGACCTCGGCCGGGGAAGGCAACCGGCTGGTGATCGACATCGGCGGCGCCAGCACAGAGCTGGTGATTGGCGAGCACAGCGAAGCGAAACTGCTCAACAGCCTGCACATGGGCTGCGTTACCTGGCTCAACAACCACTTCGGTGATGGCGAGCTGAGTGAAGCCCGCTTTGCGCAGGCGATTGCCGCCGCCAAGGCGGTGCTGGAGAAGGTGGCGGAAGATTACTGCGTCCTTGGCTGGCGCACCTGTGTCGGCGCCTCCGGCACTGTACAGGCGCTGCAGGAGATCATGCTGGCGCAAGGGAAGAGCGAGCGGGTCACCCTGCCCAAGTTGCAGGAGCTGATGGGTCAGGCCATCGCCTGCGGCAGGCTGGACCGGCTACAGCTGGAAGGACTGGCGGCCGAGCGGCTGACCGTGTTCCCCTCTGGTCTCGCCATCCTGATCGCCATCTTCGAAACCCTGAACATAGAGAGCATGACCCTGGCGGGCGGTGCCTTGCGCGAAGGGCTTATCTACGGTCTGCTTGGCAACAATCACGACTGCGATGCCCGGGATCGTACCGCCGACAGCCTGATCAGCCGCTATCAGCTGGATAAAGAGCACGCCGAGCGGGTGCGTGACACCGCCATAGAGGCGTTCAATCAGCTGCAACCGGCCTGGCGCCTCTCCAAACGTTACGGTCGGCCTATCCTGCGTTATGCGGCCTTGCTGCACGAGATTGGCCTCTGTATCGAGTACAAGAAGGCCCCGCAACATGCGGCCTACATCATAGACAACATCGACATGCCGGGTTTTACTCCTGCACAGAAGAAGTTGTTGTCGGCCCTGCTGTTCAACCAGCGGGATGAATTCAAGCTGGAAACCCTGGAAAAACAGGGTGCCGTCACGGGTCGTCAGGCGATCCGGTTGGCCCGCATCCTGCGCATCTCGCTGATCCTCTGCATGCGCCGTACCCAGGGCACAGTACCCAACTTCACCCTGCAGGCCGAGGAAGAGGCGTTGACCCTGACCCTGCCCAAGGGGTGGATGGACGAACACTATCTGCGCGCCAGCGAATTGCGTCTCGAAGTGGAACGCCAGCAGAAGATGGGCTGGCCTACTCGCTTGCTGGAAGCCTGACCCAGAAACTTGCTCGTTTGGGAGCCGATCATGCCGGATTACCAACCCATCAGCTGCGATCTCTACGACTGGCTTGAAATTGCCGCCAGCTGGCAATTGCCGGTGACTCTCGCCAGCCGCGATGGCCACCAGTGGGATGACAAGATCCGCACCATCGAAGCCAGCGAGGGTGTCGAGTATCTGCTGCTGCACAGTGGCGAGCGACTCAGCCTGGGGGATCTGGCGACCCTGCGCCTGAGCTGGCAAGGGGAAGAGAAGCTGATCCGCTTCGCCCCAACCAACTGAATCCGGTACGAAAAAGGAGGGCCAACATAACGTTGGCCCTCCTTTTTGCATCCGCGACTCAGGCCGGCAGTTAACCCGCCGCCAAGGCCGCCATCACGTAGACATCGAAGCGGTTGCTCTTGGTCTCGATGGCCATGCTGGGCTTGTGCTCGTTGAGCCAGCCTGCGTAGTCGGGGCGCTTCACCACCACCCGCTTGTCCGCCATCTGCAGCGCGGCCGGCAGCAGGGCATCGGCGTCGAGATCCGGCCCCACCAGCGACTGGAACACCCGCATCTCTTTCTTCACCAGCGCCGACTTTTGCTTGTGAGGGAACATGGGATCGAGGTAGATGACATCGGGCCGTTCCGGCAACGCCAGCAGGTTGTCCACCGCCGGCCCTTGCAGCAGACGCATCCGCTCGCTGACCCAGGGACCTATCTCGGGATCCTGTGCCGCCCGCATCAATCCATCCTGCAACAGGGCCGCCACCACTGGGCTGCGCTCAATCAGGGTCACCTTGCAGCCGAGGGAAGCCAGCACGAAGGCGTCGCGGCCGAGCCCGGCGGTGGCATCCACCACGGTAGGCATGGCACCGGCCTTGAGCCCGACCGCCTTGGCAATGGATTGACCGCGCCCGCCGCCAAACTTGCGGCGATGGGCAACCGCCCCTTCCACGAAGTCCACATAGACGGCACCCAGCTTGGGTTCGTCCAGCTTGCGCAGCTCCAGCCGCTCAGGCGTAAACACCAGCGCAAACTGGGGGTAGTCGGTCTGGTTCAGCTGGCTGGCCAGCGCGTGTGCCTGCGCGGCCTTGGTGGGGTCTTCGAGGAGGATTTGCATGGTCTTGGCTGCGTTCTAAATTCAATGAGCGGAGTGTATCACAGCCCCTTTATGCGGCTGTAGGGTGTGTCGTATCGGGGCATAATGGCATGGCGAGTACACGCTACAGACTGACGTTAGCGCTAGAAGCTGGTATCAGCTAGCTGATCTGCAGGAACATGCTCTTGTCGTTGAGTTGCAGATATTCGACCAGATCGTCATAGGCCAACGGGCGGCTGAGCAGGAAACCCTGAGTGAAGGCACATCCCTTCTGGCAGAGGAAGTTGAGCTGCTCGCGGGTCTCCACCCCCTCGATCACCACCTGCATACCGAGGTTGTGCACTATGTTGATGATGCCGTCGAGCAGCAGCCTGTCCTGTTCGTTGAACGGGATATGGCGCACGAAGGCCCTGTCAATCTTGACCAGATCCACAGGGAAGTTGCGAAGATAATTGAGGGCCGAATAGCCGGTGCCGAAGTCGTCGATGGCCAGCTTGCAGCCCGCCTCGCGCAGGGCATCGATCCGCACCCTGTGCTGATCGCTGGTCTCCATCAGCAAAGATTCGGTGATCTCGATGACAATGTCGCAAGGGTCGAGTCCGAAGTGGTGGATCACCTTGAGCCACTCGCTCGCCTCCGGATCTATGGTCTGGAACTCCAAGGTGGAGCGGTTGATCGACATCTGCAGGTTCGGGAAGCCGGACTGCTGCAAGCGCGCCAGATCCCGGCATGACTGCCACAGCACCAGCGCACCCAGTCCCTGAATGAGCCCCGCCTCTTCCGCCAGTGGAATAAAGTCCGCCGGTGAGACCTGACCCCAGTGCGGGTGATACCAGCGCACCAGCGCCTCCAGCTTGGCCACCCGGCCGCTGCGGTTGTCCCAGATGGGCTGATAGGCCATGGTCAGCTGCTCCAGCTTGATGGCCTCCGCCAGATCCTGCTGCATCTGGTGGCGCTGGCGCACTTCTTCCCGCATGGAGGCGCAGTAGCTGCCCAGCATCCGCCCCTGCCGCTTGGCGGCAAACAGCGCCTGCTCCGCGTTGCGCAGCAGTTCGTCGCTCTCGACACCATCCCCAGGGCAGAGGGTGATGCCTATGGTGGCCGTCACATAGAGGTGCTGGTTGGCCAGCATGAAGGGGCGGGCAAAGCCGCCGATCACCTGTTTGGCAAACACCTCGGCCTGACGGCGGTTGACGATGCCGGGCACCAGAAACGCGAACTCGTCGCCGCCGATGCGGGCCACTAGATCTTCGGTGCGCACCCTGCTCACCAGCCGATCCGATACCTCTCGCAGCAGGGCATCACCAGCGTGGTGATCCATGCTGTTGTTGACCGCCTTGAAGTTGTTGAGATCCAGTACCATGAGCGCGAAGCGCTCGCCCCGCTCGCAGAAACGGGTGAGGCAGCGACCAAACAGCCAGCGGTTGGGCAGGCCGGTGAGGTTGTCGTAGTTGGCCTGGGCGGCGATCTTCTGTTCCGCCAGCTTGGTCTGGGAGAGATCGCTGAAGATGCCTATGTACTGGCTGATCTTGCCCCCTTCCCTCAAGGTGCTGATCATCAGCTGCTGGGGGTAGAGCTTGCCATTCTTGCGCTTGTTCCACACCTCCCCCCGCCAGACGCCCACCCGCTCCAGCGCATGGTACATGTCGGCATAGAAGGCCTGATCGTGCAGCCCGGATTTGAGCATGCTGGGACGCTGGCCGCACACCTCCTCCCCGCTGTAACCGGTGATCTGCTCGAACGCAGGATTGACCGAAATGATGCGACTGTCGGCATCACACACCAGAATGGCTTCGGAGAGGTTGTCATAGACCCGGTGAGAGAGCTTGAGCTGCTCGGCATGGCGCTTGAGGGGATCGATATTTTCCAGCACCACCATCAGGTAGTCGGGCTGCAAATGTTCATCCCGCACCAGAGTGACGGTCACCCGCCCCCACAGCACCTGGCCATCTCTATGCAGGTAACGCTTCTCCTGGGTGAAGGCGGTGCGCTCGCCACGCTTGAGCTCCGCATAGCAGGAGACGCTGCGCAGCCAGTCTTCCGGGTGGTTGAGCTCGGCGGCGGTACGGTGCAGCAGCTCGCTCTGGCTGTAGCCCAGCATCTTTTCGATGGCCGGGTTGGTCCAGAGGATCTTGCCATCCAGATCCAGCTTGCCGATCCCCACTGGGGCGTGGGACATCATGGTGTGCAGGAAATGGTGATACTCGGGCTGGCTCTGCACCGGCTGCTGCTGAAACATCAGCGCCAGCTCACGGCCGGCCAGTGGGGCCAGCAGTCGCAACAGCCCCATCACCTTGTCCATGTTGGCGAGCGGCCGCTTGAACAGCACGCTGCAGATGCCGATGGTCTCGCCCTGGGCATTCTTGAGGGCGATCCCCGCATAGGCCTGGATGTGCCAGGCCTGCAACACAGAAGCATGGGGGAACAACTGCTGGACGCGGTCGCTGAACCAGGCCTCCCCCTCTTGCAGGGTGATTTCCCCCGGGGTGGCGCTGACCGGAAAAGTGAAGCTTGTGGTGTCGAGAGATGCGGGATGGGCGGCATGGACCTTGAAAAACAGCCCCGCTTGATCCCTACCTGAAATCAGGACGAAGTCGGCCCCGATCGCTGCTGCGATTTCACTCACAAAGGTATCGAAATATCCCTGACCACTCGAATGAGACAGACTTGAGATGATTTGATAGACAGACTCGAGTGCTCGCCTCATGGCAAGGTTCTTTCTCTCCCTGGAAGGTAGAACCCGACTCTACTCAAGAGGCGGGGACAGTGCAAACATGCACTCCGCAAGATATTAAAAAGCCTTGAGAAAAGGGACCAAAAGGTCCCTTTTTATCTCAAAAATCACGCGGAGATCCCACTATGCCGCAAAAGTATACCTGCTTGAAGCTCAAGGCCGCCTGGGGCACTGAGTCTCACGCGGCAATCCCGCTGTGGCGCAGCAGAGCATCCACTTGGGGCTCGCGGCCACGGAAGGCCCGGAACAGCTCCATCGGCTCCTTGGAACCGCCCTTCTCCAGGATGTTCTTCAGGAAGGATTGGCCTGTGGCCGGATTGAAGATCCCCTCCTCCTCGAAGCGGGAGAAGGCATCTGCCGACAACACTTCGGCCCATTTATAGCTGTAGTAACCCGCCGCATAGCCGCCCGCAAAAATGTGGGAGAAGCTGTGCTGGAAACGGTTGAACGCAGGCGGCGTCATCACGGCCACCTGGCTGCGCACCTCGGCCAGCAGGGTCGGGATCTGATCCGGGTTGGCCGGGTCAAACTCCTGGTGCAGACGGAAGTCGAACAGGGCGAATTCCAGCTGACGCAACATCTGCATGGCGGCCTGGAAGTTGCGGGCGGTCAGCATCTTCTCCAGCAGATCGGCAGGCAATGGCTCGCCGGTCTCATGGTGGCCGGAGATAAAGGCCAGCGCTTCGGATTCCCAGCACCAGTTCTCCAGGAATTGACTCGGCAGCTCCACCGCATCCCAGGCCACGCCGTTGATACCGGCGACACCGGCTACGTCGATCTGGGTCAGCATATGGTGAATGCCGTGGCCAAACTCGTGGAACAGGGTCACCACCTCGTCGTGGGTAAACAGGGCCGGTTTGCCATCCACAGGGCCGTTGAAGTTGCAGGTCAGGTAGGCCACCGGCTTTTGCAAGGATCCATCCTGACGGTAGCGACGACCCAGGCAGACATCCATCCAGGCGCCGCCCTGCTTGTGCTCACGGGCATAGAGGTCGAGGTAGAAGCTGCCGCGCAGCTCATCCTCGGCATCGAAGATGTCGTAGAAACGCACGTCCGGATGCCAGGTGTCGATGCCGAGACGCTCGCGCACCTTGATGCCGAATACCCGCTTCACCACCTCGAACAGCCCTTTCACTACCTTGTTGGCAGGGAAGTAGGGGCGCAGTTGCTCGTCGGAGATGGAGAACTTGTGCTGCTTGAGCTTCTCGGCGTAATAGGGAAGATCCCAGGCTGCCAGCTCGCGCTGACCGTGATGCTCGGCGGCAAAGGTGCGGATCTCTTCCAGCTCGGCCTTGCCTTGCGGCAGGGATTTGGCTGCGAGATCCGTGAGGAAACCCACTACCTGTTCGGTCTTTTCCGCCATCTTGGTCGCCAGGGAAAGCTCGGCATAGCTGCCAAAGCCCAGCAGCTGGGCCAGCTCGCGACGCAAGGTGAGCAGCTCTGTCATGATGGCGGAGTTATCCCATTTGCCGGCGTTCGGGCCCTGATCCGAGGCGCGCGTCGTGAACGCCTCGTACAGCTCGGCACGCAGTTCGCGGTTGTCGGCATACATCATGACCGGCAGATAGGAGGGGATATCCAGGGTGAACAACCAGCCCTGCTGACCCTTCTGCTCCGCCAGCTGACGGGCGGCGGCCAGTACGCTTTGTGGCAGACCGGCCAGTTCGGCCTCGTCGCTCACCAGCTTGGTCCAGCCCTGGGTCGCATCCAGCACGTTGTTGCTGAAGCGGGAGGCGAGCTCGGAGAGGCGGGCCTGGATTTCACCGTAGCGCTGCTGCGCCTCGGCGGGCAGACCGATACCGGACAGACGAAAATCGCGCAGGGTATTCTGGATCTCCTTGCGCTGGGCACCATCGAGGCGAGGGAAATCATCGCTCTCAAAGAGGGCCAGATAAGCCTGATAGAGGCCTTCATGTTGACCGACATAGGTCTGGAATTCGGACAGCAGCGGCAGGCAGGCGTCGTGGGCCGCGCGCAGCGCTTCGCTGTTGAGGACTGAGTTGAGATGGCTGACCGGCGACCAGACTCGTGCCAGGCGGTCATTCACCTCTTCCAGCGGGGCAATCAGGCTGTCCCAGGTATAGGAATCGCGCTGGGCCAGCACATCGCTGATCTTCTGTTTGCAATCGGCGATGGCCTGCGTCACGGCAGCTTGCACCTGTTCGGGCTGGATCTGGCTGAAGGGGGGCAGCGAGTCCATTGTCAGCAAAGGGTTGTTCATCCTGCGGTACCTCTAAATTCTCTTACAGCCCCTGCCGTCCAGAAGCCTGCTTGGACTACCTAAGATGTAGGCAGGAACCTCATTAATCAAGCCTTTGCCGCCGTGAACCGGGTCAGTTGCCCACTTTTCGCGAAAACATGCTCATTAAATCAGCGATCCGGCTGTCAGAGACGACAATGCCGGCCCAGGGGCCGGCATTGTGAGCGAAATGAGACGGCGGACATCAGCGTTTGGCGTCTTCCTGCAGCCACTGGGCAACCCGTTTGGCGAAGTAGGTGAGAATGCCATCGGCACCGGCTCGCTTGAAGCAGAGCAGGGACTCCATGATGCTCTCCTTCTCCTTCAGCCAGCCGTTCTGGATCGCAGCCATGTGCATGGCGTACTCGCCGCTCACCTGATAAGCAAAAGTCGGCACACCGAACTGATCCTTCACCTGACGGATCACGTCCAGATAGGGCATGCCCGGCTTGACCATGACGCTGTCAGCCCCTTCCTGAATATCCAGCGCCACTTCGTGCAGGGCTTCGTTGCTGTTGGCCGGATCCATCTGATAGGTGGCCTTGTTGCTCTTGCCGAGGTTGCCGGCAGAGCCCACCGCATCACGGAACGGGCCGTAGTAGCAGGAGGCATACTTGGCGGAGTAGGCCATGATCTGGACATTGATGAAGCCGTTCGCTTCCAGTGCGGCGCGAATCGCGCCGATGCGGCCATCCATCATGTCGGACGGCGCAACGATATCGGCCCCGGCGGCAGCGTGGGAGAGCGCCTGCTTCACCAGGATGTCCGTGGTGATGTCGTTCAGCACATAACCTTCATCATCTATGATGCCGTCCTGACCGTGGGTGGTGAAGGGGTCAAGCGCCACGTCCGTAATGACACCCAGCTCGGGGAAACGAGCCTTGAGGGCGCGGGTCGCCCGCTGGGCAAGACCGTCCGGGCTGTAAGCCTCTTCCGCCAGCAGGCTTTTGCTCTGAAGCGGGGTAACCGGGAAGAGCGCAATGGCGGGCACGCCGAGGGCGACCAGCTCTTCGGCTTCCGCCAGCAGCAGGTCGATGGAGAGACGATCCACCCCCGGCATGGAGGTGACGGCCTCACGACGGTTCTCCCCCTCCAGCACGAACACGGGATAGATGAGATCGTTGGCGGTCAGTACGTTCTCGCGCACCAGACGACGGCTGAAATCATGTTTGCGCACCCGGCGCAGGCGGCGACCCGGAAAGGCGCCCGGAAGAGTTGTAGCCATGAATCACTCCTGAAGAGGAAGTTGGAAGAACGCGGCGGAGGTGGCCCGGGTATGGGCCAGCAAGGCCTCGGGCGCTTCACCACGGCAGGCCGCCACCACCTTGGCGATATGCGGCAAAAAAGCGGGTTCGTTGCGTTTGGGTCTGGGTTTCAAATCCCGCGGTACCAGATAGGGGGCATCTGTCTCTATCATCAGCCGACCGGCCGGAATGCGCGCCACCTGTTCCCGCAGTAGCTGACCACGGCGCTCGTCGCAGAGCCAGCCAGTCACCCCGATATGCAGTCCCAGCGCCAGACATTCGTCCAGCTCCTCGTCGGAACCGGTGAAGCAGTGCAGCACGGCCCCCGGCAGTTTGGGTAGCCAGGGACGCAGGATCTCGACGAAACGGGCGTGCGCATCGCGGCAATGGAGAAACACCGGCATCGCCAGTTCGGCCGCCAGCGCCAGCTGGGCGTCGAACACCGCATCCTGCACCGGACGGGGGGAGAAATCGCGGTTGTAGTCGAGACCGCACTCGCCGATGGCGACTACCTGTGGCAGGGCTGCCAACTCACGCAGGGCGGGCAAGGTTGCCTCATCGACGCTTTTGGCATCGTGAGGATGAACCCCGGCGGTGGAGAAACAGTAACCCGGCCACAGCGCAGCCAGGTCAGCGCTTTCGCGGCTACCGGCCAGATTGGTACCGGTCAGGATCAGTGCCTCGACCCCGGCGGCACGGGCGCGTGCCACCAGTTCAGGCTGTTCACCGGCAAACTGGCTGCTGGTGAGGTTGAGACCAATGTCGATCATGGGATGAGACGTTCCAAACAAAAGGAAGACATATCAGGTATTTGAAAACCATCTACTCGATGGGGCATCACCATACGCCTCGAACGGGGGCATGAAAAGAGGAAGGGAGCCTCAGCTCCCCTCTTCCGTTTGTTCCTGTTGCTCCTCATCCTCTTTCTTCACATAGAAACGGGCGAAGAACAGACCTATCTCCCACAAGGCCCACATGGGAATGGCGAGCAGGGTCTGGGAGAAGACATCGGGTGGCGTCAGCAACATGCCGACCACGAATACCCCGACGATGACGTAAGGACGCTTCTCCCGCAGGCTCTTGGGAGTGGTCACTCCTGTCCAGCAGAGCAGTATGGTGGCCACCGGGATCTCGAACGCCACCCCGAACGCGAAGAACAGGGTCAGCACGAAGTCCAGATAGCTGGCGATGTCGGTGGCGATGGTCACGCCGGCGGGCGCCGTACTGGTGAAGAAACCGAACACCAGCGGGAACACCACGTAGTAGGCAAACGCCATGCCGGCGTAGAACAGCGCCGCACTGGAGAAGACCAGCGGCATGATGAGACGCCGTTCATGCTTGTACAAACCGGGGGCGATGAAGGCCCAGGCCTGATACAGCAGATAAGGTATGGCCAGGAAGAAGGAGACCACTATCGTCAGCTTGATGGGGGTCAGGAAGGGGGTCGCCACATCCGTCGCTATCATGCTGGTGCCTGCCGGCAGCTGGTTGAGCAGCGGCTGGGCTACGAAGTCGTAGATATTGTTGGAAAAGTAAACCAGACAGACAAACACCAGCAGGATGGCCGAAATGGCATGCAGCAACCGGGTTCTCAGTTCGATCAGATGACTGATCAGAGGTTGTTCGGCCTGACTCATGGCTTCACCCCCTCTTTTTTGTCGGCAAGGACATTCGTATTCTGAACGGTTGTCGCCATGGGCGCCTCGTCATGAGTCATGGCCGCGGCAGGTTGCGCAGGTTCAGCCTTCACCTCGGCAGCAGCCGGGGCAGGATGGATGGTATTTTGCTGTTCATAGGGACGGGTCACCGATTGTGCCGCCGCCTTCAACTGCTCGATAGACTCCTGCAACTCGGGGCTCAGGTTGCTCATCTGCAACTGTTCGGCCTTCTTCAGGTCGTTGTGCAGCTCTTGCAACCTCAGCTCCTGCTCCAGCTCGGACTTGACCGAATTGGCAGTGCTGCGGATCAGTCTGATCCAGTGGCTGGCGGTACGGATCGCCACGGGCAGCCGCTCGGGACCAAGCACCACCAGGGCGACGATGCCGATGACAACCAGCTCCCAGAAACCGATATCGAACATGGCTTAAGCCTGATCTTTGTCTTTCTGCTTGGCGGCCTCGGCTCTGGTGGCCGCATCGTTCAGCTGTTTCGGATCGAAATCTGCATCCTTCTCGGCCGACTTGGCCTCGGGTTCGTCAGACATGGCTTTCTTGAAGCCTTTGACGGCCGCGCCCAGATCACCACCGATCCCGCGCAATTTCTTGGTGCCGAACAGCAAGACTACGATGGCCGCGATGATCAACAACTGCCAAATACTGATACCACCCATGATATTTCTCCAAAATTGGCGCCAAGGAGCGCGAGTGTGTTATTGACGAGCACGATACTGATACCAGCACGCAATCTTTTCCAAACTGGCACTTGAGGTGTGCAAGCAGGCAATTAGTGTGAACGGGCCTTGAACCACCCGAGCAGCCAGCATAATCCGGCACCAGCCAGGCTGATTTGTCCCCATTCAATGTGTTGTTTTTGAGTCAGCAAGAATACACCCACCAACAGCAGGCTGGCTCCAACCCCTAAGAGGTAGCGTGCCTGCCCCTGCCGCCGGCTGTGACGGCGAAAATCGGCAAACATCTGGTCGAAGTGGCGCTGCTGATGACGGGTCTGGCGCAGTGTCTCGTAGACCAGCTCGGGCAACTCCGGCAGCTTCTCCGCCCAGAACGGCGCCTTCTCCTTGATGGCATTCCACACCGCTTTCGGCCCGACCTGCTCCTGCATCCAGTTTTCCAGATAAGGCTTGGCGGTCTGCCACAGATCCAGCTGGGGATAGAGTTGACGACCCAGCCCCTCCACATAAAGCAGGGTCTTTTGCAGCAGCACCAGTTGCGGCTGTACAGCCATGTTGAAGCGACGGGCTGTATTGAACAGGTTGAGCAGCACGTGGCCGAACGAGATCTCGGACAGCGGCTTCTCGAAGATGGGTTCCAGCACGGTGCGAATGGCAAATTCGAATTCATCCACCTTGGTATCGGGTGGTACCCAGCCAGACTCCACATGCAGCTCCGCCACCCTTTGATAGTCGCGGTTGAAGAAGGCGAGGAAGTTCTCGGCCAGGTAGCGCTTGTCTTCCCGATTCAGGGTGCCGACTATGCCGCAGTCTATGCCGATCCAGAGCGGATTGTCGGGATGCTCATAGGAGACGAAGATGTTGCCCGGGTGCATGTCGGCGTGGAAGAAACTGTCACGGAACACCTGGGTGAAGAAGACTTCCACACCCCGCTCGGCCAACAGCTTCATGTTGGTGCCGTTGGCTTCCAATGCCGGAATGTCGGAAACCGGTATACCGTAGATGCGCTCCATCACCAGCACATGCTCACGGCAGTGTTCCGTGAACACCTCGGGCACGTAGAGCGCATCGGAACCGGTGAAGTTGCGGCGCAGCTGGATGGCATTGGCCGCTTCTCGCATCAGGTTCAATTCGTCGATTATGGTCTTGCGATACTCTTCCACCACCTCGATGGGGCGCAGGCGCGTGCTCTGGGGTATGAAACGGGCCACCAGACGGGCCAGGGTCTGCATCAGACGCAGGTCGGCCTCGATGACCGGCTCTATATCCGGGCGGATCACCTTGATGACGATCTCGCGGCCATTCTCCTTCAATCGACCGGTATGGACCTGGGCGATGGAGGCCGATGCCAGCGGTGTCTCGTCGAAATCGTCGAACAGCGTTTCGACGGTGCAACCCAGGCTCTCCTCGATCTTGAGACGGGCCGCCTGACCGCAGAAGGGGGGAACTCTGTCCTGCAACATGGCCAGCTCTTCGGCGATATCCGGCGGCAGAAGATCGCGCCGGGTCGACAGCATCTGACCGAACTTGATGAAGATGGGGCCGAGAGCCTCGAAGGCGAGGCGAATGCGGGCGCCCCGGCTAAGGTCGGGCTGCTTTTTCTTCAGCCAGAACAGGCTGCGACGAGCCAGACGACCCGGCCAGGGTTGATAGCGGGCAGGCACCAGTTCATCTATGCCCTGCTCCAGCAGTATGGTGATGATGCGATAGAGGCGCTTGAACTCCTTCGGGGTCATCAGGCTACCTGCTGTTCGAAGCGTGCCAGCCGTAGCTCGACTGCTTTCATCTGTTGCGCCAGCACCTCGACGTCATCGTTGAAGCTCGCCACCTCCAGCGGACCGGGCGCGAGCCGGATCTCTTCGGTCAGGTATTCGGCCAACTGACGCTGGGAGCGGCACAGCTCGCGCCCCAGCACGCGACGCGCCTGACGGGCACCACTGAACAGGGTGTGGGCCAGCACGTCGCCGGTATAGCGCGACAGCTCCTCTTCCCAGTCGATATCCAGCTCGCCAAGCAAGACGCTGAACGCCTGCACCAGCTGGGGATCGCCGCTCAGGTCGAGCTTCTCCTCGCGGATATAACGGGTAAGAGCGGACGGGTCCTTGAGCAGGCCAAGCGCCGTCAGCGACAGGCTGAGCACCGCATCGGCCTCACCCTCATGCTGAGCCAGCACATCGAGCCGGCGATCGGAGAAGACGAACCAGAGCGGTTTGAGCTCACGCAATTCCAGCTTGAGCACCTTGCCCGTCAGCTTGCGCAACCGCTCCGGGCTCTGCTTGTCGAACGTCAGCAGCTGATTGAGGCTGGTTTCGATCACGGCAGTGACCATGGCATCCATCGGCATAGGCAACCTTAAAACTTGTAACCGCGGTGCAGGGCAACCACACCCTGGGTCAGGTTGTAGAACTCAACCTGCTCGAAACCGACATTTTCCATCATCCCCTTCAGGGTCTGCTGGTCCGGGTGCATGCGGATGGATTCTGCCAGATACTTGTAGCTTTCACCGTCGTTCGCGACAAGTTCGCCCATTTTCGGTAACAACTTGAAGGAGTAGAGATCGTACAGCTTGGCGATCACTTCGCTGGCCGGCTTGGAAAACTCCAGCACCAGCAGGCGGCCGCCCGGCTTGAGTACCCGGAACATGGAGGCCAGCGCCTTGTCCTTGTCAGTCACATTGCGAAGGCCGAAGCCGATGGTGATGACATCGAAGTGATTGTCCGGGAAGGGCAATGCCTCGGCGTTGGCCTGCACGTAGGAGACGTTGTTCGCCACCCCCAGGTTGCGCAGCTTGTCGCGGCCCACCTTGAGCATGGAGTCATTGATATCTGCCAGCACCACCTGACCTGTCTCGCCGACGATGCGGGAGAACTTGGCGGTCAGATCACCGGTACCACCGGCCAGATCCAGCACCTTCTGGCCCTTGCGCACACCGGAACAATCTATGGTGAAGCGCTTCCACAGGCGGTGGATGCCGAACGACATCAGATCGTTCATCAGATCATACTTGGCTGCCACCGAATGGAAGACGCCAGCAACCAGAGTTTCCTTCTCGGTCGCGGCCACGGTTTTAAAGCCAAAATGCGTTGTCGTAGTCTGTTCTGACATCCCTTAAACACCCATAGAGCAAAGAATGGTCGCCAGTTTACCAGAGCCAATGGCGTGCGGACACCTTAAACCCGGCTGGCGACCAACTGCATCCCCAGCAACACCATGGCCAGGCAGAGGGACAGGTTGAGACCCATATTCAGCACCGCCTTCAGGTAGGCCCCCTGCTGCGCCAGCACGACTGTATCCAGCGCGAAGGAAGAGAAGGTAGTCAGGGCCCCGAGGATCCCCACCATCAGCAACGGCTTCATGGGGTGTTCCACCACATGACCGTGACTGATGAGGGCAAAGGCGATACCCATGATGAAAGAGCCCACCACATTGACCACCAGGGTGCCGTAGGGGAAATGGCGACCCAGCAATAACGCCATCAGCTCGGATATACCAAAGCGCAGGCAGGCACCGATGGCACCACCGGCTGCAACAAATAACCAGGTTTGCATGGGGCAGACTCCGTAATATCAGGCCGACATTATGCAAAATATCCACAGTAGAGGACAGACAGGCAATTAATCGACACGGCAGTGCCGTCTTAGCGGCGAAAATCGACCGGCTCGACCCGATCCAGATGGAGTGAGGTCTGGGCTGGCCTGGTCTCGGCAATCACCCGACCATGGCGAATGGAGTAGCGCACCGGCACCTGACGCCGCACCGCATCAAAGCCATTCTCGGCGGGCAGGATCAGCAGATTGGCCGGCTTGCCCACCTCGATGCCGTAGCGATCCTGCACATTCAGGGTACGGGCGCTATGGCTGCTGATCAGTTTCAAACTGTCGTTGATCTGCTCATAACCCATTATCTGGCACACATGCAGCCCCATGTGCAGCACCTGCAGCATGTTGGCGGTGCCCATGGGATACCAGGGATCGAACACATCATCGTGGCCGAAGCAGACATTGATGTTGGCCTCCAGCATCTCCTTCACCCGGGTAATGCCACGACGCTTGGGATAGGTATCGAACCGTCCCTGCAGGTGGATGTTCACCAACGGATTGGCGACGAAGTTGATGTCCGCCATCCTGAGCAGCCGAAACAGGCGGGAAGCATAGGCCCCGTTGTAGGAGTGCATGGCTGTGGTATGGCTGGCGGTCACCCTATGGCCCATGTCGCGCTCGTAAGCCAGGGTCGCCAGTGTCTCGATAAAGCGGGACTGCTCGTCATCGATCTCGTCACAATGAACATCCACTAGAACCTGATACTTCTCGGCAAGATCGAAGATGTAATGCAGACTTTCGACCCCGTATTCCCGGGTAAACTCGAAATGGGGTATGGCGCCAATCACATCGGCTCCCAGCCTGAGCGCCTCTTCCAGCAAGGCCTTGCCGTTGGGATAAGAGAGGATCCCCTCCTGGGGAAACGCCACTATCTGCAGCTCGACCCACTCCTTCATCTCCTCCCGCACCTCCAGCATGGCTTTCAGGGCCACCAGATTGGGGTCGGAGACATCCACATGAGTACGGACAAACTGGATGCCGTTGGCCATCTGCCATTTCAGGGTCTGGATGGCCCGCCGCTTCACATCGTCATGGGTCAGCAGCGCCTTGCGCTCGGCCCAGCGCTCTATCCCCTCAAACAGGGTACCGGACAGATTCCAGCTCGGCTCCCCGGCAGTCTGGGTAGTGTCGAGGTGAACATGAGGCTCGATAAAAGGTGCAATAGCCAGGCCTGCTTCCCCATCCAGCTCCCGGGCAGACAAGAGAAGCTGGCTCATGGGCGCTATGGTCCGGATCAACCCATCCTGACAGAGGATTTGCCACAACCCCTCCCTGTCAGTCAGACACACATTCTTTATCAGCATGTTTTTCATCCTTTTTCTGACACCTATTACCTTTCCAATCGACAACTTAGCTCGGATCAATTTAATAGAACAGCATTCACGTTGAATACATATGAAGCTGACACTATTGGCAAACGGCAACAATAAAGGGAATTGACCGAAATAGGGGCCGAAGATCAGACCCGTCTCTATCTGGATGCCAGAAAAATCTCAGTAAACTGAGAAACGCAGATGCAAAAAAGCCTCCCGATTGGGAGGCTTTAATATTTACTGGTGCTGATACCCAGAGTCGAACTGGGGACCTCATCCTTACCAAGGATGCGCTCTACCAACTGAGCCATATCAGCACACTAACCGGTAAAGACCGCACTGCGTGCGTTATCTAAATCTCTTGTCCGCAACAACCTTACGTTGTCACACGACCAACCACATCGCTGTGATTGCTTAATTGAAGCCTGGCAGTGTCCTACTCTCGCATGGCGAATGCCACACTACCATCGGCGCTACCGCGTTTCACTTCTGAGTTCGGC
>NZ_JAPDBE010000034.1:0-53032 GCF_027705025.1 Aeromonas sp. D3
CAGCATCCACGCAAGAACAAAACGGCCATCAACATCGAATACATGAAAGCCAGCATCCGGGCCAAGGTGGAGCACCCGTTTCGCATCATCAAGCGACAGTTCGGCTTCGTGAAAGCCAGATACAAGGGAAGGTGCGAATAAGTCATATGGCACGAGAGCATTTACTGGTAACCCATTGATATTAAATGACTAAAATTTTCATTTTTTGTTCGTGGGATACTTGTTCGCACTTTCCCTAGATCTGTACACCTTTTTATAAAGACACCGGCCTTAAACCGGTGTCACGAAAAATAATTTACATGGAACTTCATGTGCATGAAATAACAGCCAGTTCTTTTCCATTCTGTGTGACTGAAATCTCTCCCTTTTCAGGAGATACATTGTAGCTAGTATTTTTATTTTTGAAAATAAACCTATCCCCAACTAAGGAGTAGTCGTTAAGAGATATTTCTTTTTTCTGCTTACCATAAGCATAAGTTATATCTCCTGAAAATGGAGAGTAACATAAATTCAAATAACGCCCTGACGTGGTCTTACAATAATAAAAAACGCGATCTCCACTGTCACAAATTTTGCTTCCGGTGCTTTCTGATAGTCCATCTATCTCAATATATCGCATTTTACTGTATAAGTAAGGCACTTCACTGTTTACATGAACATATGGGACATCTATTATTTTACTTATGATGGCAGAATCTTCATTTGCCACTCCTTCCAAATTTACCTTAGTAATATCATTACCTTTATTTATCTCACCAATACCACTTACTCGCTCCTCACCAGTGCTTGTAAATATAGATGCACTACCTATATAATTAAATTTCCCAGCAATATCAAAATAATATATCGCACTCACTTTAGGCCTATCCGCAACAACTGAAATTTTTATAATTCCATTACCGCTTACTTTTTTACATGAACTATTTTCCGATATAAAGGGTACCGTGAATGATTCTACCTCCCCATTATATTTTATAGAAAGTATGCTAATCGGTTCACCGTTTTCAATTTTAGTTTCAACTTGGTGAACTATCTCATCTGAACAGCCTTCAATAGCGTATACCCATGAAGGTACAAGACCACAAATAGTCAACAAAAAAAAGAGAGAAGGATTATTCATTAACAGACTCCAGATCTTGATTCGCTTTCCTAACCATTGAACCATCTTTATACGCGCTATACCATTTAGAGTCTTTAAGAGCACTTTCAGAAAACTCAAATTTTGAAAATTTCAATTTGGAAAAATCTACATTACTACAATCTATGCTCTTGCTTAATCTCAGCAGTGACTCATTTCGCTCTTTTACATGATTAAAACCACCATTTACAGCAATAGTTACTTTCAAGAAATCGTTATTTTTAGTGAAACCTCTTATATCGCCCCATGCCGAGCCAGAAACCCAATACCACACAGCAGAGTACACAGCATGATGGATTTTACTGGCAAGCATTTCGACCTTATCACTATTGATAGGCAACAAATCAATTGATGCTAAATATTTCTCGTAATTTTTTTTATGTGTTACCTGTATTAGTCCTCGACCATGATAGAAACTTCCACCACCATATTCGTCCCATTTAGATGGAGTGGTGCCGTCTTTATTCTTATATTCTTCCGTTGTTCTAAAAAAGTCAGCTTCAACAAGGCATTGAGCCAAAAAATGCATTTTATCAAGGCATGTTGAAACACCATAAAAATTCATGGCCGAATTAAGCTCTTTGAGGAAGACATCTGCAGAAATACTCGTAACACCAGCATATGAAGACCGTGAAAACAAACTTTCCACTGAAGCCTTCCCTTCGATTGCACTTTCTAAATGTTTCAGTTCAATATCTCGACCACACAAACACTGATTGCCATTTAGCCGTGAGAATGTTAATGGCTGAATATGCCAAACCTCCTTATCAAGCTTTAGCTTCGCTGCACTCTGCATCCACTCCAGCTTATCGATCCGCTGTTTTTCGTGATCAACCAGTTGGTCAAAATCGGGCAAGCCAACTTTGGCCATCAACTTATCCAGCCATAGATAACTGCTGGCAGAGGATTGTTCATACCATTCGCTGGGATGCTTGACGATGAGTTTGTGAAGTTGATCGGCATTACCGCTATTTTGTAGTGCAGCCTGGATCTCTTCACTGCTGAGTTCACCATTGCTATCTGTATCAAAGCTTTTTACCAGCTTGGTAAAGAATGTAGGAGGCGCATCTGGATCCAGATAACCATCTGAGCCAGTACCATCGACCTTCTTGAAACCAATTTTCAGCCAGTCATGCTGACTCAACAGCTCGATTTGCTCTTTTTTGACATATTTTCCTGACGAGACACAGACCCACTCCTGCTTGGTGGCGTCTTTTTCAAGCTTGGGTGATTCAACCAGCTCTTCCAGACTCTTGTCACCGGTCGCCGCCCAGAGATCTTTACCGTCCTGCTTTTTCTTCTCGTACAAGACGAGTTCCGCAGGGACCTTGGCATAGGTAGCGCCACCTTTTGTTCCCGCCTTGTTGGCCAGCACGTCGTCAAGCCGAGGATCCTGGGTGAACACCTCAAGATGGACTTGATGCTTGCTCTTTTTGCCTCCCATCAGAGAGCCCGGCGTTTCCACCAGACCGAGGTAACCTATGGTCTCCCCCGCCGCGATGGCCACGGGGGATGGCAACACATATAGCTCGCCGAGATGGGAGGGGGGAAGCGTATTTGCCTTGATAAATTCATCCTCGACGCACACCCAGGCGACACCGCAGCTACCTGGCGTCCCCTCAATATTCGGCATCACATAGTTGCATCTCGCCATCTTGCGTGCTTTGTCACCAATCCAATGGAATTCGAGTTGGTGGGCATCATACTGCAACTTGGTGTTCGCAGGCAGAGATACACTTCTGTCTCCCGCCATCAGACGACCTGTAGGTCCATTAAGAACAGGATCCGCACGACCAACCATATTGGTCAGCAGTTCAGCCTCTATCTGATCGAATAGCCAAGTAGGCACATTGGGCTTGATCACCTCGACGGCATCTGGGCTATTGGCGATCCAAACCGAGCTTCCCTCACTGACTAATACGCCGGCCTTCTCGGCCTCTTTTATCTGGGCATTGGAAAGCTTGCTCTTGATAATCACCTTGATGAAATCATACTCCTTGCCCCCGACATTCCCCTTCTGGGATGGCGCACTGCTGTCCATCTCCAGTTCGGTATCTTTGGGCAACGTGAAACGGGGCAAAGCGGCATCAACACGCTGCTGCTCGGCATCGGGATTGGCATGGGGAACGGAATTGCGCGCATTCCAACCCTTTTGCAGCACCAGCTTTTCGGCGCTTTGGTACTTATCCCAAGGCAGCAGATGCATATACAGCGAATAGAAGGTGAACTCGTTTTTCGCTTTAGTTTCTGCATTTATTTCACAATATTCGTGCTGTACCAGGCAGAAGCAGTTGGAATAACGTAGGGACTCACCCTGATATTCAGAGGTCAAGTAATCCTTCATCATCCGGAATGCCACCACCTTACCATCGGCAATGGCTCTGACGGGATACTTATCCTTGCACCAAGGGGCACTCTTGTCGCTGATATGAATGCCGCCATGCCACTTGTTGTGGTTGCCAAGTAGATAGTGACCCGATTGCTCGCCATTTATCAGCTCCGTTAGCGCCTTGACGTCCTTGAACTCTTCCCCTTTGGCTGTGAGGATGGGAAATGCAAACTTCATGCTGTTTCCTTATTCAGAAAAGAGGTAGAACGCGCCAGGCTTCTCTTCTTTCAAGAGTGCCTCCATCGCCTTCTCGGTGGCGATCGCTTTGACCAGCTCAACCAGCTCGGGAGCCTTGACCACTTCTACCCCCTTGGGCACCACGGGAGCCTTGCAACCCCAGCCGGAACCTGATCCTGCGCTGCCGCCTGCGTTGAGCTTGATGGCGGGGCCGACCAGCTTGATGCCGCTCGGGTCAACCTTCACAAAGCTGCCGCCCCTCTTGAGGGTGATCTCAGATCCCGCCTCCAGCACCAGCTTGTCGCCTACCTTGATATGCACCTCCTGGCCCGCCTCCACTAGGAGGGACTGGCCCAGTTTCTGGTGCATGGAGGCATCGACGGTCAGCGACAGGTCACCCTTGATATGGTCCCGCTTCTCCCCCTCCACGCTCAAATGGTCGTTGGCCTTGATGCGGGTGACTCGCTCATTGTCGATATCCCTATGCTCATCATGCTTGATGTGCCAGGCCGCATCATTTTCGATGAGTACGTTCAGGTCTTTCTGACCGTGGATGTAAATCTCTTCCTGCCCTGCCTGGTCTTCGAAACGCAGTTCGTTGAAGCCCTCACCCTGATGGGTTTCGGTACGCAGCACGGTACGGGTCTTGTTGGCAGGCAACTCGTAGGGCGGCCAATTGGTGGCGTGGAAGGTGCGACCGGTGACGATAGGCTGGTCGGGGTCCCCTTCCAGGAAAGAGACGATGACCTCGTGGCCGATGCGCGGAATGGCCATCATGCCGTACTGGCCACCCGCCCAACCCTGGCTCACCCGCACCCAGCAGGAACTCTGGTCGTTGGAGCTGCCATATCTGTCCCACGGGAATTGCAGCTTCACCCGGCCGTGTTCGTCGCAGTAAATCTCTTCCCCCTCGGGGCCCACCACGATGGCAATTTGCGGGCCGTCCACCATGGGCTTGTGAGGGGCTTGTGGGCTGCCAATCCGGGCACGCCAAGTGGTCGCAGCTTTGACCACCCCAAACTCGTTGTGGTAGACAGTCGGGCCGCTGCCCCCCTCCTCTTCCAGCGCCTGGGGCTGCAAACCGGTGTGGCTGATGCGCACGATTTGCCAGTCGGTATTCAGACTGCCGTTCGGATGCTCGGTCAGCGAAAAAAACTGGCCTGGCAGCAGGGCTGCACTGTTGGATTTGCCGCTGCCCGCCACTGCGTCATTGCGCAGCGCATCGAGCCTGTGCTGGGCAAACGCTTTGCCGCTGCCGTCCTGCTTGTAACGGCCCGGGTAGTCAAAGTGCTGATAAGTGTCGCGCTGATGCTCCAGTTCGCTGCCCACCTTCTTGTGGGAGAGACCGTAGGCTGGGGTTTTGAAGCTGTAGTCCTTGAGCTCCACATCAGAGGGGCGCACCGCTTCCCGGTAGTGGAACTGGCGTACATAGGGGCCTTGTTCCAACGAGCGGTTGCCGAGATTGAAAAAGAGCTCGGGGCCGGCGGTCAGCGCCGCCGCATCGTCGGCAAACACGATGCGGTGTTTACCCGCGTCGAATTCATGAAAATAGAAGAGCCCCTCTTCGGCGGCGAGCCGGTTGACGAAATCAAGGTCGGTTTCCCGGTACTGCACGCAGTATTCCCGCTTGGCGTGCTCATTCTTGAGGGCAAAGGCGTAATCGGTAATGCCGTGCTCTTGCAGCAGGATGGAGAGGATTTCATCGGGCTTCTGTGCCTGGAAGATGCGGGAGTTCTGGCGTAGCGAAAGCCGCCACAACGCTGGCTGCACCAGCAACTGGTAGCGGGTACGGCGAAAGCCGCTGTCACCTTGCGCAAAGTCACTGACCACACCACACACCCGCCGCTGCAACTCGCCGTTGTACCACACCAGGAGCTCACACGGCTGGTCCAGCACATCGGCAAAGTCGACATCCTGCTGGGGGCTGGCCAATTCCAATCGCAACTGGAACGGGCTATTCAGCGCCTCTTCCAGCGCAAACTCGGCCACCACGAAAGTGCTCTCGGGCAGCGCCCCTACCTTGACGGTAAATTGTAATCCTGTGCTGTCTGCCATAACGCTGTTCCTTATCCTGCCTGTCCGCTGCCCGAGCCAATCACAACGCCACCGCAACCGATGGCGGTACCGGTCACGGCGATGGGCTTGCCGTTGACCAGAACGGTGCCGACGCCACCCGAGATGCTGCGCGGATGGGGGGGATTATTGGGCTTGTCATGGGGCGCCAGCGGATCGCCCTGACGGGCCACCGGCTTGCCGTCGAGAAAGACGTCCGGGCTCGCGGCAATCACTGGGGATGGGTGAAAACCATCGTGGTCGGTGCCTATGTCACCGAGCAATGCAATAGAGGGACACATATGAACTCTCCGTATGGGCAAGGGAGCCACCCGAGGGACTCCCGCCATGCCTCGTGCTCACCGTCGTGACCATGGGCTCAGATACACTTGGGGTGGCTACCCAGCAGCCTTTGTGCCATGACAAAGACGCCAATAATACTGTTTTAAATCAGTCTATTAGCTTCATGTACCACAAGGCTGACAGGGGCTGCTGCAATAGTTTGCGCAAGACAGGGGGATCGCCAGGCCAGAGATTGCGTTGACAGTCGAACACACCATAAGGTACGCAACTTGTTGCTCAGTGCAGCATGATCAACTACCTGCGCTGCTCTGCTGCAACTGGTAGAGGCGGATGTTGAGTGCTTTCAGGTCATTTTCCAGACTCTTCAATTCGGCTGCCGTGACGGGCTCCTGGGATGCCTTTCTCGCCTCCAGTTCGCTCAGGCGCAGACTGAACGGTATATCCTGCATCAGGTTTTTCTGCACCTCATAGAGCTGGGACTTGAGATAGGAGATAGTCACCGTCTTGCGCTGGCGCTCCAGCTCCAGCAGCTGATCGAGCAAGGCATCGACACCGGCGCGAGCATCCAGATAGGTCGGTACGCTGATCACATCCCCCTGTTGACCTGCCAACGCCGTCTGCCACTGCTTGTCCAGCGCCTTGACCGCCAGCGAGTCGGGATAGAGCATCTGCAGCGAGTTGCGCAGCCCTTCCCCATAGCGATACCAGTAGAGCGGCGAGGTCTGCTCAAGCCGTCCCAGCTGGGCTTGATAACGGGACACCAGCTCGCTTTCCATGCCTTGCAGGGTCTGTTCGCCCAGTACGATGCGCGCTTGGCGGATATCGTCATAACTGAGAGCCCGTGGCAACTCGGCGGCCGGTTGCTGCAAGCGCTGGGCAGCCACGGCTTTCTCCTGCTGCAGATGCTGCCAACCCAGCCAGCTCATCACTGGCAGGGCACAACTGAGCAAACCGCAGCCAAACCAGAACCAGGCAGGGCGCTGCTTGCGGTGAGGTTCAATCTTGAGCACTGTGGGTTTGACCTGCCCCTTCTCGCGACCAATCAGTATGCTGCCCTGGGGCAGGTGTGGCGTGCTGGAAGAGGACACTGAAGAAGAAGGGCTGTCGTGCTCCATGTCGGACTTGAAGAACACCATGGGCGGGATCTGCAGCTCCTCTTTGAGACCGGGCTCATCGGAGACGATGACGATCTCGGTCTCGTCGAACAGATGGGTATACCCCTCGATGAAGTGCACCAGATTTTCGACCCGGGGAATGCGGCTCAAGCCCACGTTGTGCAGCTTCTCGCTGATAAGCTGCAACGCTCGCTCGCAGCGATAGACGAGGCGCTTGTCTTCGTGGCTGATCTGGTACTGGCGGATCACGTCGCTGATGCGGGCAATGAACCAGTCCAGCATTTCGATACGGGCTCGCTCCTGATGCACTGGTGGCCAAAAGCTCTCCCACTGGGTCACTATCAGGTTGGCCAGAAACTCGCACCCTTCGGTAAAGCCGTTCAGCCCTTGCAGGCGCGACCGCGCCAGGGTGAAGTAGATGGCGGTCTGCAGGTCCACCCCGTGCTTTTCAAAGATAAGGCTGGCGAGCCGATGGATCTTGAGCCAGTCCACCTCGGGGCGGGAGGCATGGCTGAGTTTGTTGATCTCGCTGCGCAGCGCCTCGTACTCCGGCAACATGCGGGGATCTCGCCCCACTTTCAGCGCCTGCTGACCTTGTTGATTCTGTGACATATCGGCTTCCAAAGCTTGAGAGGGCACACAGTGCCCCCACTTTATCAATAGAGAGACTCAGGCAATCTGAACTGACTGAACAGGCCGCCGGTGAAGGGATTTTGCGCGCTATCGGTATAGACGCGATAGGTCATGGAACCCTGATCCACCGGGAAGCGCACATCGAAGGTGGCCTCATTGACCTGGGTCAGCTCTCCCTTGTCCATCAGTCGGAACATGGCCCAAGGGCCGACGAAGCCTTCGCTGCGCGGTGAACGTTCCCTGGCTGCCGGCACCAGGGTGATCTTGCTCTCGGCACCGTCACGCATGGTGTTTGGCCACACCAACGGCACCTTGGTACGACGGCCATGGGCATACTCCAGCAACTGACCGTCCAGGTTCAGCACGCTGCGCCGCTTGTTGGCGGTGAGCTCTATGGGCTCGAAGGCGAACTGCACCTCCAGGTTGCCCTGCTGGGTGAAGAAGATCTGGCGGATACGAGCGGCTCTATCCAGCTGTTTCACCAGCTCGGTCTGGATAGGCGAGCTGAACTCACCCTCCATCAGGCCACTCTCCACCATGGGCTTGAGGTTGACCTGATAGAAGCTGTCCAGGGTGCCACCCGGCGCGAAGAAGCGCTCCATCTCGGACAGCGGCACATCCTTGGTTGAGCCCGGATCAAACGGATAACGACCGGCCAGCTGGCTGTTGAACGGTGCCAGTACCTTGTCCTGCCACTCTCGATTAAGGGACGACATGGCCAAGTCGATCACCAGACGAGAGCTCTGCTCGGAGAGCTGACCCACCCAGCGATCCAGCGGGGCCGGCAGGCTGCGGGCATATTGCTGCAGGGCGAACACGGGATCGGCGTACTTGTTGGTCAGACGCAGCTGCACCGCCTTGAGGGCGGACTGGCCCGGCTCGGTGGCGTTGACGATGAGTTCCAGGTAGTGCTGCAGCTCCACCAGCTTCTGATTGACCTCCTGGATAAGCGGCCCCTGCTCGCCACGACCGCCAAGGGCGGCATTGGTCGCCATGAAGGGACGGCCGATGCGGGCCGTGATGGCCTGCGCCGGATCCCCTTCCACATCCGATATCTTGCGGATCCGGGTGTTGTCATCCAACGAAGCCAGTACCCGCTGGAACGGCTGATCGTTGCCGGTAATGGCAGAGAGCACGTCCAGTGCCTGCTCCGGGCTTTCAAGGGTCTGCACGTCCAGATTGGTCAGCAGTTTTTGCCACTGGTTGACGTAATCGGTGACATAACGGTCATTGACCTGACGACCGATCTCCTTGCGATCGGCCTCGCTCAATTGACTCAGCCTGCGCTGACCCAGCACCCAGGCATCCATGGCGGTGAGATCAATCAACGCCTTGTCCTGCTTGAGGAAGAAGTCGTTGAAACCGGGCCAGGTCAACAGGCGTGGCACTTGCCCTGCATTGTCACTGCGCAGGGCAAAGACGGTGTCAAAGGTTGGCCCCACTTCGTCACGTACGTTGAGATCCGGCGGCAATACGTCATTCGCCTTCACCACCAGGTTCTGATAGACCCGCTGATACATGGGCAACTTGCCAAGCTCGCGCTGGGCGCCGTAGACAGGCTCCTTGAACGGTGCGAAGGCGATGATGGCGGCCTGATCACGTTCAGCCCTAGCACCATGCCAGTCGGTATGATCGAGGGCGTAATCCAGGTGCCCCATCAGTTGCTCCTGCACAGGGCCCTGCCCCGGGAAGGCGCGCTGCCAGCGGCTTGCCATGTACTGCTCCACCAGCTCCTTGTTGCGACCGGAGGCATCATCCAGCATCCGCATCACCCGCAGTATGGAGAGCTTCTCCTCGCTGCCGGCCGGCGCCTGATTGAGATCCTCCAGCAGCCCCTGCATCTGGGCTGGCAAAAAGCGCTGACCCAGCAGTTGTAGATAAGAGCCTTCCACATGAGGACCGATTTCGTCCCCCTGATAGAGACCCAGATCCGCCACCAGCGGCGTGCGTTCGCGGTAGTTGCCAAAGGCGAGGGTCGCCTCGCGGATGAGGTTCAGACGCGGCAACTGACTCACACCGAAGGCATGCTCATCGACGACCTCGTTGGTCTCCATGAAGGCTTGTGCCTTGGTCAACACGTTGCGACCGGCTTCTTCGTTGACCCGATAGAAGTAGTGCCAACCGCCGATCAGGGCCGCCGAAAAGAGTGACAGACAGCTGAGGCCGATAGCCATGCGCCGGCGGCGATAGAGGGTATGCAGCCGGTTCTCCCCGGCCAGGTGGGCCTCGGGGAAGATGATGGAGGAGAACAACTTGCGCACGAAATAGGTATTGGACTCCCCGCGCAGGGCCGAGTGAATGGGCTCTGGCAGGTTGTAGCGGCGGGAGGCCGCCTGGGCAAACGCATCGAACGGCACCCCTTGCTGATAGACGGAGCTGATATAGACGCCGCGCACCAGCAGTGGCTTGCTCTCCTCAATTTGCAGCGTCTCATCGAGCAGCGCAGTCACATAATCCTTCAGCCCCGCCAACTGACGCACGAACGAGAAAAGCGCGTTGCGCTGGGTGGCATCGAGTCGTGCCAGCATCAGTTCGGGCAGGTTCTGGTTGAGGTTGTCCACCCACTGATCCCAGAACAGGGCCAGATCCTGCTGCCAGGATTTTCCACGGCTGTCGGCCGGGTTGAAGGTCACCCCCAGCACGGCCTCGCGGGCCTCCTTGTCGAGCTGCTCATACACCACATCGAAACCGCGCAGCAGATCGAGCTTGGTAAAAGTGACATAGAGCGGCAACCGGGTATTCATGGTGGCCGACACCTCTTGCAGGCGAGAACGCATCAGCTGGGCATAAGCCTTGCGTTCGGCCACGCTGGCGCCGGAGAGCCAGGCCAGATCCACGGTCAGCACCAGGCCGTTGAGGGGCTGGCGGCGGCGGTGTTCGGAAAGCCAGTTCAGCAGGTGCAGCCAGAGCCGCTCGTGCTTGCGCGCCAGAGGATCGAGTTCCGGCTCGGATTGAGACAAGAGCTCACCGGCGGGATCCAGCATCACCGCCTGCTCCCCCAGCCAGCAATCGATCAGCTGCTCCTGCGCCACGTCCCTGAGCTCGGTATCGAGTCTGGGGTTGAGCTTGTTGGCCGGATTGGCTCTGTGGATCAGGCTGCTCTTGCCGCTGCCGGGTAGACCCAGCACCAGATACCAGGGCATGGCGTAGAGCGCCCCCTTGCCCAGGTGTTCGCCAAGGGCCTGCAACCAGCGATTGAGAAACAACGCCTGCTTGTCGATGAGCCCTTTCACCGGATCCTGCACCAGCACGGTTTCATGCTGACGCTCGGCCTTGAGTTGCTGCATCTTGCGCCACACCCGCCAGGAGAGGATCCCCAGCATCAGCCAGAGCCAGAGCAGGGTGAATACCACCCGCCCCCACAGCGGCTCGAACGGTTTGGCGCCGCGGATCTCGAGGCGAGGACCCAGCCACCACACCAGAATGAGGGCAAGTCCCCAGAGCACCACGCCGAGCAGGGGCCAGGAGGGTTTCAATTTCGGCAGCTGTTGCCGCAGAAAAGTAAAGATGGTTTTGAACATAAAATGTGATCCAACTCCGACTCAATGACTCATTTCGGCACTTATTTCGACAACGGGGCCGCATGGCTTTCCAGGCGACTGACCAGCCCGGGCTCCCATTGCGCCAATCCCAGGCGACTTGCCTCTTGCCACAAGTGTTGATAGTGCTGGCTAGCCAGCGAATTCATGCCTTCCTGCGCCAACAGCTCCGCCTGCACCAACTGGGCATGGAAGCGGGCTCTTGGCTCTTTCAACTGCGCCATCCTTTCATCGAGCAGGGTGAGGGCCGCAGCCACCCCCAGCTCCCCATGACGCAGGGCAACCTCTTCGGCCAGACTGGACTCCCCGTCCCCACCTGCACCACCCACCTTGGCGGGCTGCAACCAGCGGCTGCACTCGGGTGACAGGAAAGGACTGCCATCGCTGAAGGTGAGATCCCGCAGCGCCGGCAGACGCTGCAAGAAACCATCCAGTTCCTGCGCTATGGCCTGGGCAACGGTGCCAAACCCCAGCTTATGGGCCACTTCGGCCGAGAGCCGATGCCCCTCGAACCAGTAGGGCGCCAGGGTCAGGCTCTGTTCGATCCGCTGCCAGAGCGCCAGATCCGGCGCGGACCGCTCCAGTGTGGCCAGAGCGGCGCGGTACTCATCCACCATGTCCACCGACATGGGGGCCAGCTGGGTTTTATTGCCCTGAGCCGTCATGGGTGGCGTGGTGATCCCGGCCCAGATGGCGTGGCGACGCAGACGATAGCCCACCGCCGCTTCCGGCTGGCGCTCGATAAGCAACTCGGCCACCTTGAGCTGGGTCTGGCGCCAGGCACGATCGTTGGAGCTGTCAATCTCGACTCCGGAGCCCTTGCTGCTGCCACTGAGCACCATGGTTCCCGACATGCCGCTCGCACTGGCTGTGGCTGCAACAGTGCTGCTTGAAGGTTGGCCACCGGCATCTGCCTGGGCCTGGGCAACCTGCTGGCGCTGAGCCCGTTTCAGCCCCATCAACAAGGGATCGAGCAGCTCGCCCTTGTCCGGGCACTGGGCCAGCCAGCCAGCCTCCAGCTGCTCGGCCTGGGCCAGCAGCTGGGCCAGTTCAGCCGGCGAGGCGCTCTCGCTCACTCGCGGCAGAGCCCCTTCAAAGCGTTTGACGATCTGCACCATCAGCCGCTGTTTCTGGCTGGTATTACCGGGCCAGGCTTGCAGCCAGTAGGCCCGGATCCAGGACTCCAGCAAGCTGAGCGCAGCCCCCAGAGGGGTCGCCTTGGCCGGATGTTGCAGGCAGCGCAGCAGCTGGGCCAGCACCCGCATGTCCTTGGTGCGGCTCTCCAGCAAGCCAAGGCAGGCTTCGGCCACCGCATTGAGATCCACCTGGCTGTGGGCCAGAGAGCCCAGCTTGACCAGCTCAGTCTCCACGTAATCCCAGCGCGGCTCGTCGGCCAGCACGGCACCTTTGATCTGCTCTTCCGGCAAACTGGTGAGCAAGCGGGCACACCAGGGGTGTTGATAGCTCATGGCGCCCCCTACCAACGACACTGTTGGCGCAGGGGCTGCAGCGCCTCTTTCAAACCGCTGAGATCGACCCGGAGCAAGGCGCCGTTGTCGGCCTTCACCTGCAGCTCGCGATGACCTATCCAGCGCTTGAGCTCCTCGATGGCAGGCAAGCCACGGCCATATTCCAGCAGCAGGCCCTGATCCCGGATAAACCAGCTCTGGGCGTTGCGGCTGGGCTGGCCATCCAGTTCAATCTGTACCCGCTCACCAACCCAGGGAGCATCAAGCCTTAACCGGATATGGGTAATGCTGTCGACACAGCCTATGGCCAGGGTCGCCCCGCGCAAGGCTGGGCGAGTGAGGGTTTCGCTGCCACGCCCAGCATCGCTTTGCAGCAGGAAGGGAACACTCTCTGGCGTACGGGCCTGCTCCTGTGCCCAGATGGCCTGCCAGGCGGCAGACTTGGAGGCGCCACCCTCGCTCGTCTGGGCGAGGCCATTGCCAATGGCGTCGTAGCAGGCCAGCCGGATCAGCGGCGATGGCTCGCGGCGACACGCCTGCAAACTGGCCATGTCTTGTGGGGGTAATGTGCTGCCGGTCGCCAGCAACAGGGGCAATAGGCCAAGGGCGCTCATCAGTTCACCTCCAGTTTCTGGCACTTGTGATCCAGGGTGCGCTTGGGAATATTCAGGCTCTCGGCCACCAGCATGCGATTGCCCTGGAAGTAGCGCAGACGCGCCTCGATGACGGAAGCCTCATACTGCTGCATGGCCCGGCGCAGATCCCGAATGTGGTTGTAATCATCCATGGAACCGGGCAACTCGACGCAGACCCGCTCGCGCAGCTCGGGGGGCAGCGCCTCCAGCACCACCTCTTCCCCGTGACGGGTGTGGGCACAGGCGACCTCCAGCAGATTGCGCAGCTCGCGCACGTTGCCGGGGAAGTCATAACTTTGCAGCTGCTTCAAGAACTTGCGCTGCAACCCCGCCAGGGTCTTGCCATCCTGGGCGGCAAACTGGGCCATGAAGTGCTGGCACAGCAGGGGGATGTCATCCATGTGTTCCCGCAGGGGGGCGATGAGCAGCAGACACTGGCAGAGGCGGTGATAGAGATCGGCCCGGAACTGCCCCTCCTCCACATGGCGGGTGAGCGGCTGATGGGTCGCGGCGATGAGGCGAAAATCGGAGTGGCACTCCTGCTCTGCCCCGAGCGGCCGGTAACTGCGAGTCTCAAGCACCCGCAGCAGCTTGGCCTGCATGGCGGCGGGCATGTCGCCCACTTCATCCAGAAACAGGGTGCCGCCGTTGGCCTGGGCCACCAGCCCTGTCTTGTTGGACAGCGCGCCGGAGAAGGCTCCTTTCTGGTAACCGAACAGCTCGCTCTCGATGAGGTTCTCCGGAATGGCGGCGCAGTTGATGGCCACGAACGGCTTGGCGGCGCGATCCGAGCACTGGTGCACCAGCCGGGCGACCACCTCCTTGCCGCTGCCGGTCTCTCCCTGAATGAGCACGGTCAGCTTGTGCTGGCCCGCCAGGCTTATCTGCTCGCGCAGCCCGCGGATCACCGCCGACTGGCCGATCAACTGATCGCCCAGCAGCTTCTCATGCTGGCGCTGGCGCTCTCCCTCCCCCTTCATCTGGCGCAAGGAGTCGCGCAGCACGCTCTGATCCCGGCGGCTAAGCCCCAGATCACGGATAAGGGTCAGCTGGTTGCAGAACACCTGTGACAACTGGGCAAGCTCAGGGCGGGCCGCCCACTCTTGCAGCACCTCACCGCTGTCCATCATGGCCAGCACGGCGAATGGCTTGCCATTGCCATCATTAAGGGGAAAGGCATGCAGGCCGCACTGCTGACCCAGGTTGGCCAGCAGGGTGCGAAACGCGGCATGCTCGATGCGGGCGCCGCCGTGCAGGGAGTCCCAGGTGCGGGACTGCGCCTTGTGCAGCACATAGGCGAGCGGATGGGAAAAATCATCCACCGCCAGCGCCAGCGACACCGCCTGCCCCTTGACCCAGCCGCTGCATTCGAGCTGGCGCCCGCTCACATCCAGCATGCCCAGCAGTATCCCCTTGGGCTGAAAGCTGGCATTGAGGGTCGAGGTCCACCAGTGACACAGGTGCTGCTCATCACGCTGCTGGGTCAAGGCGAGGGCAAATGCGAGGGCTTGTTCCATGTTCAGCCCTCCACCTCGGCCACGAACTGGCGCTCGCTCACAGAGAAACGCACCCGCTTGATGGGCTCACCGGCCGAGAGGCGCTGCAGCAGTTGCAGGGAGACTGGCGGCAGCAGGGCACCGTCGATGACGGATTCCAGCATGCGGGCCCCGTTCTCGCTGCGATTGGCGCGGCGCAATATCTCCTCGGCCACCTCATCCTCCAGCACCACCTCGGCACCGAAACGCTCCTTGAGCAGCTTGACCAGTCGGTTGAGTTTGCCGCCCACAATCTGCACCAGGGTGTCGTGACCCAGCGGCAGATAGGGGATCACCTCCATCCGTGCCAGCAGGGCTGGCTTGAAGAAGGCGGCCAGCTCGGGATAGAGCGCATCCAGCAGAACTTCGGGCTGCTCGGCATGATCGACTATGGTCTGGAAGCCGAGGTTGGAGGTGAGGAAGAAGACCACGTTCTTGCAGTCGATGATGCGCCCTTCCCCATCCGCTAGCTCGCCCTTGTCGAACGCCTGATAGAAGAGGTTGAGCACGTCAGGATGGGCCTTCTCCACCTCGTCCAGCAGCACCACCGAATAGGGCTTCTGACGAATGGCTTCGGTCAGCACGCCCCCTTCGCCAAAGCCGACATAGCCGGGAGGCGAACCAATGAGGCGGGAGACTGTGTGCTTCTCCTGGTACTCGGACATGTTGATGGTGGTCAGATACTGGCGACCGCCAAACATCAGCTCGGCAATCTGCAGCACGGTTTCGGTCTTGCCGACCCCGCTCGGTCCCACCAGCAGGAAGGCCCCCAGCGGACGGCCCGGGCGGCGCAGGTCGGCGCGGGCGGTGAGCAGATGTTTGTGCAGATGGGCTACCGCCACATCCTGCCCCTTGATCAGCTCGCCCAGGTACTCCGGCAGCCGGGTCACCACGTCCAGCTCCCCCTGGGAGATGCGATTGAGGGGCACCCCGGTCCACTCGGCGATCACGGCCGCCACCTGGGTTTTGTCGACATGGGCCGAGACCAGCACCTCACCCTGTTGCAGCTCGGCCAGCTCGCGCTCAAGCCCGGCCAACTGCTCGGCGGCCGCTTGCGGATCCAGCGGCGCATCGGCGAGATCCAGCGCCTCTCTGGTCAGCATCTCATCCTGCTGATCGGCCAACAGGGCGGCGCGCAGCTCGACAATCTTATGCACCAGCCCCTGTTGTTGCTGCCACTTGGCTTCCTGCTCGCGCAGGGCATCACGGCTGGTCTGCTGGGCAGACTGCAGCTCGGCCAGTCGCTCTGTGTTGTCACCCAGCCCGATCAGGCTCTGGCGCTCCAGCTGGCGGATCTCCAGCTCACGCTGACGCAATGCGTTTTGCAGATGGCTGACGGCACGCGGCGGCGTAGTCAGGTTGATGGCCACCCGGGCACAGGCAGTGTCGAGCACGTCGATCGCCTTGTCCGGCAACTGACGGCCGGAGATGTAACGGGCGGAAAGCTGGGCGGCCGCTTGCAGCGCCTCTTCGTCGATCAGCACACCATGGGCCTTCTCGTAGATGCTGCGCAGGCCGCGCAGGATCACGGTAGCCTCATCGGCATTGGGCTCGCCCACCTTCACCAGCTGGAAGCGGCGCGAGAGGGCGGCATCTTTCTCCACGTATTTCTTGTACTCGCCCCAGGTAGTGGCGGCTATGGTGCGCAGCTCGCCCCGGGCCAGCGCCGGCTTGATGAGGTTGGAGACATCCAGCCCACCGGCCTGATTGCCAGCCCCGATCAGGGTGTGGGCCTCATCGATAAAGAGGATGACAGGACGCACCGCCTCCTTGACCTCCTGCATTACCCCCTTGAAGCGCTTCTCGAACTCCCCCTTGACCGAAGCACCGGCCTGCATGGCACCAAGGTCGAGCGTCATCAGCTCCACCTCGCGCAATTTTTCAGGCACCTGACCCGCCACGATGCGCAGCGCCAATCCCTCTATGAGTGCGCTCTTGCCGACACCTGCCTCCCCCACGACTATGGGGTTGTTCTTGCGGCGCCGCGACAGGATGTCGATCATGAGATCGATTTCGTGATCCCGACACAAAACCGGGTCCAGACGGCCCTGGCGTGCCTGCTCGGTCACGTTGATAGTAAAGCGGGCCAGCAGGCTGGCATCGGCTGGCAGGGCGGCCTGAGTTGAGGTGCCGTTTGTAGAAACCGTAACTTGGGTCTCGGCGGACTCTTTCACCCACTCGTCAAACTGCTGGCGCAACAGCTCGCGGTTGACGTTGGCCAGCAGCCGGGTCACAGAGCCTGGCAGGTAACGCTGGGGAGTCATCAAGAGCACCAGCAGCATGACGCCGCTGCGCAATTGGGCGTGCTGCAGCTCGGCGGAAGCCAGCAGCCAGCTGTCTTGCAACCACTCCACCAGGAGCGGCGAGAAGGAGGGGTAACCCTGGGCATAACCACTGTCTGCACCGGCAGGCTGGAGCAGGGTTTTGAGCTCGTCGACCCCGACGTCGGCCCGCTTGAGGATCTGGCGTACATCAGACAAGGGAGTATCCAGCATCTTGAGCAGCAGGTGCTCGATGCGGATCTCCGCCCCCTGATGGTTGACGCAGAGGGCCGCAGCCTCCTCCAGCATGTGACGACAGATGGGGTTGAGTCTTTCCACCAGTACGGGTAGCTCTATACGAATCAAGGCGTGCTCTCCTCAGAATAATTATTTTAATAATTCGCCCAGTTGACGCAGTACGTCCTGGGTCTGGTTATTGAGTTGGTGATGATAGAGGCCAAAGATAATGGCCAGGATCAGCGCGCCCCCCATGAACAGGCTGCGCAGGGAAATCTGCTTGCGCAGTCTGTAACGGGAAGCCTGACGACCGAGGTCGAGGTGAAAGACGCTGGGGGCTTCACCGCTTGTCTCGGGGGCCAGCTGCTTATGCAACTGTTTGACGATGCGCTCGAACTCGTCCCGCCCCTTGCTCATCACCTTGTAGCGCCCCTCGAAACCGAGACACAGGCACAGATAGATGAATTCCAGGATATCGCGATAACGCACCGGATCTTCCTGCAGACGGGCAAGCAGCACGAATACCTTCTCCCCGCCCCAGGTCTCGTTGTGAAAGCGCGTCAGCAAGGAGTGTTCCGACCATTCGCTCTGGCTACCCCAGTCGCGACCCATTACGGCCTCGTCGATGAAGGTGCAGAGGATGTAGCGAAACGACAACACCACACCGTTCTCGTAGCCCTGGGCCATCAGCTCCTGCTCTATGGCCTGGATCTCGGTCACCACCCGCTGATAGAGCTCCGGCACCCGGTCGTAGCGCGACAGCAGGCGCACCCGCTGCACCAGCCCCAGCAAGGGGGTTACCGCATCTATCATGGGGTTGATGCTCTGGCCGCGCAGGCGGAACCAGTAGTCCGAGTCCATGTCCAGCTGCTCGGCATGATCGAACAGCAGATCGCTGAGTTGCTCGTTCTTGATAATGTCCGTGGTCATCTCTGCTTGTTTCCTTGATGCGATCACTGGCTGCGAATGGCCCAGAGCTGCATGTCGAGCTCGGGGAAATCACCGGCAATGTGGAAGGCGAGCGTGTTGCTGACCGCCAGCATCTGCCAGGCCGGGCTTTGCCGATCGAGCTGGAAGTAGCTGTAACCGGCGTGATAGGGCAGCTGGCGCGGCGCCACCGGCAGCGGCAACAACGGAATGCCGGGCAGCTGCAGGCTGATGAGCTCGCGGATCTTGTCGCTGGAGGCAACCTTGGTCTGCTGCAGCAGTTGCTTGCGCAGCTGCTCCTGGGGCATGCGGGCACGCACCGCCAGCACGAAGTCGGCGCTTTGCATCAGCTCGCTCTCGTTGACCATGGCCACCATGACGCCGTACTGGTGCTTGCGCAGCTGGATGGAGACAGCCCGCGGCGACAGCACTGTGCTCAGTGCCTGACGCAGGGCCAGCATCACCGGCTCGAAACTCACCTGCTGATCGTCGTGACGATAGGCAGGAAACTCGGGCGGCAGACGGGACTCATCGGTGAAGGTCATCAGCTCGCCACAGATCTGCACCAGGGCCTCGTGCAACCGCTCCGGATGCAGGGTGCCAAGACGCGCCAGATGGGAAAGCTGGGGCTGAGCGCGGTTGAGCAGTTGCAACATCATGAACTCGGCCACATCGGCGACTCCCTGCTGACCGGGGGTGGCGATACGCTGGGAGAGGCTGCGAGCCCGCTCGGCCACGAGGCCAGCCGACTCGCCGAGGAAGCGCTTGAGGGTCGGGATGGCAGAGACGCTGATGCTGCAGGGCATGAAGTTGGGATCCAGCACCAGACCACCGTCCGGACGCTTGTCCAGAATGCGAGCGATGGCGAGCGAGGCATAGGCGCTGCGATCTTCGCGCTCCAGCATCAGCCGCAGGCTGACTCGCCCCACTTCCAGGGAGACAACATCCCCCCCTTCGCTGTGCAGGTCGCGCACATCGTGGCGATGGGCCTGCAAGCGGGTCGCGACCTGGCCGCCCTGATTGACTTCGTTGACCCCGTTCACCGAGAGCGGCAATGCCAGGTACACCTTCTGGTTGGCGACCGAGGCGTCGGTAATTTCCAGGGGCGCCGGCAGCACATCGTCATTGGGAATATTGAAGACGGTGCCATCGGGCAGTATGCCGGTGGCACCTACCAGGGCGATACGGCCAAACCCCAGGTAGTCCTCGTTGATGGCCAGCGACTGCAAGCCATAGAAATAGTCGCTGAGCGCACTCAGTCTGGCGTGCAGCGCATACTCTGAATGTCTTTGTTGTTGCTGGAAGTGCTGGGGCTTGATGAAGAGCCCCTCACGCCAGATAACCCGATTTCGACTCGACATGGTTATTCTTCTTCTTTTTGCAGTTCTACTTCATCCAGACGCAGATGAACCAGGATTTGATAGGCTCGTCCCATGCTCTTCACCTTGATGACCTTGCGCCACTCGGCGCTGTCCGGATCGGCATAACGCGCGATCACCCCGATGTAGCGGGTCTTCTCATCGAGCTTGATGGGCGGCAGATATTTGAACTGGCCTGGCAGCAGTGTGTAGTCCTGATGATCCAGGTAGTTCTTGCCAAGGGCCTTCTCCACATCCTCGGTCACCTGGTCGTAATCGGTGGCGAGCAGCTTGGAGTCTTCGGCCAGCAACACCACCTGGAACTCGATGGGTGCCGCCTCCCCGCTCTCGTTGGGATTGACATCCCGCTCGGCCAGCAGGCTCAGCCCCAGGGTGGTGGCTTGTTCATCATTGCTGCCCACCTGGATATCCGGATCCATCACCACATCGGCCATCTTGCCCATGGTGGTACAGCCTGCCAGGGCCAGCAGACAGGCCCCCAGCATCAGCGCACGTATCATCAAATCAGTCCCTGTTGCTGACGCACGGCCTGGTCGTATGCCTGGGCATAGACCTGATGGAACAGCTTGTCGAACCCCTGCTGACGGGCAGAAGTGAGCTCGCGATAGTAGTGCTGGTACATGTTCCAGGCCCAGCCTTCGTCGGCTACACCGGGGGCGCCGGTACGACGGTAGTGCTCGAAACGGCCAATCAGTGCCTCTGGCGAGAAGGCTTGCAATATGCTGTCCAGCGCCGCGCCAATGGCCTGCTGGTTCGCCACATGATGAATGCGCACATTGCGCAGGCTCTCGGCCACGGCCGCCGGCGCCGTCAGGTGCACCGGACTCTTCTGCTCGGCAAACATCACCGCCAGGGTCTCGTCATAGTCGAGGCCAAGGCGCAGCGGGTTGTCTTCGATGGGACGCAGGTGCTTGTCTGCCAGCGCCGCCTGATCGGTTTGCAACTGCAGCAGTCCTTCCACCATGGCGCGCACCGTTTTGCCCATCTCTTCGAGCATGTCGTGAGCCTGCTGGGTATCCTGCAACTGCAGGGACTGACCCAGGCCGCGCATCAAGGGGGTCAGCGCCACGTGGTCCACCCCCTCCAGCGGAGGGTGGTAATCGGGGTGATTCTCTATGGTGGGCATATCCAGAAATTCTTGGTTCATGGTGTTCTCGACAGCAGAAAAAGGGGCGAGGGATACGGCATCCATATCCGGTTGTGAACGCAGTGGTGACGGCTGGCGAGGATCCACCAGTGGGGTCAGCACCGAGCGTTCATGTTGCAGTGCCAGCAAGGGGTCGACGGCGAGGGCGCGTGGATCCTCCATGGCTTGACTGGTCTCCTCCCCGGCAAGCCACTCATCGAGCTGCTCGGAGGGCCGGTTGCCCAGCACCTGATGCAAGTTCTGCTCGGGGGAGATGGCCCCCAGATAGGCGCGCATCCGGAACGGACCGACGATCAGTTCGTCACCCTGCTCAAGATGTACCTTGCGGGCCCGCCCTATGGGCGAGGTCGCGCCGTTGATGTAGGTCTGACCGCTCAGATCGCACAGGCAGAAACGGCCATCGTTCAACTCGATCCGGGCGTGGGCCGGCATGACCGAGCCCAACCTGTCACGCAGTTGCCAGTCATCCTGCTCTGAGGCACCCAGAGTGCCCCCCATCTCGTCGAAGCGGTACTGCACCTGCTGGCTGCCATCGAGCTGTTCGCTGTTGAGCACCACCAGGGAAAGTTGCTGATTAAAATCGTCCACATTCACTCCTGCACTGATTCCTACACCGAATTTCCTGCGTTTATTCCTGTACACAGATAGTCACAAACGGGTCGCTCGGCGGTTGGCCGAGAAAGGTACTCCACCCCAGGCGCGCGCTCTGCTCTTCCCCCAATCGCAACCCCCTGGCCTGCTCCTGGCCAAAGCCGAGTCGCAGATCCCAGGCCAATTGGTCGCGCAGGATGAAGGAGACAAAGGTCACCAGCGCATGGAAGTGTTCCCCGTTCGGGAGAAAACCGAGAAACTGGCCAAAACTCAGGTCGTTGATCTTCAATAAAAACTTGCCCGCACAATCATTCACCTTGTCACCGATGACGAAGTCGCCACCCAACGTGGCGCAAGCACCGCCCAGCCGGTTTTGCTGATCCTGATGGATGGGTACCTTGCGCCACTGCCAGGCACTCACTTCCACATCAGCCAGATCGAAACAGTGCGCCACCAGACCAGCCACCACCTCGGGCGAGCGGCTGGGGCTGGCCAACATGCCTGCATAAGAGAGCATCTTGGCGCGATTGACCGGCAGGCTCTGGCAGACGGCCTCATTGCCCAGCCCCACCAGGGCAAACATCAGGCGGGAGAAACCATCCTCGCCGTTGTCCTGAAAGCGCACGTGATAGCGATACTTGCGCCAGATCCTGTGCAGCAACGTCAGCAGGCGGTGGTGAAAGAAGTCCAGAAACAACCCGAGCTTCTGCTCCCCTTGCGCGTACTCCCACGCCAACGAATCCAGGTAATAACCGGGCATGGGTGACTGGCTGCCGTGCAAGCCGAGAAACGCCACTTCAAGCTCATGACGACCCTTGCCATCGCGACCCACCTGCAATACATCGCTGGTGGGAAAACCCAGGGACGCGGTCGCCTTGAAGCGGATATTTTCGTCACTCGGCAAATGGTCGAGGCCGCGCTCCTGATCGGCACCGTCCAGCCGGTTGAGCAGTTCAACCAGCTGGAAGAAATTGAAACGGGGCGCGTCCCTGGTGGAGGTCACATCAGGGAGTGCTGACCGATCTGGACTGGCCATTGATAGCGCTCCTTGTTGTCGAGATTGACCACCTCCAGCAGGTGGAAAGCATTGACGCTGGCATACAGGGAGAAAAAGTGAGCCAGCACTGTACTGAAGAGATAGAGCTCCCCTTCGCTGCCAAAGGCGGATTGGCGAATGGAGAGTACCGACTTGAGCCCGCGCACCGGCATGCCGCGCACCAGCCTGTCTACCGGTTTGGTCTCGATCTCCTCAATCCCCGCCAGTCGCTTGCGCGATGCCTGTTCTGCCTGCTTGTCATGGAGTGCGGGGAAGTCATAGGTGCGCAGTACTTGCACCAGGGCATCCCGACGCAGCAGAGAGACATAGTTGAGCGACAGGTTGGAGATGAGGGTCCAGTGCAGACTGCCATCCAGCGCCGGACGCAGCGGCCGGGTCGGCCGGATCAGGTTGCGAAAGGTGGCAAAGGAAGGCGAGCTGCCGGTGGGCACACAAATGCTGCCAGCCTTGAGACGGGCAGCTCGGGAGCGGTTGGTGCACGTCAGCGTGACCGAAATGGATTCGTCCAGCTCGACCGTGGTGGTCTCATCCCCGCGTACAAACGAGAGGTTGTGCTCGAAGCCATCCCCGCTGACCGACTCTTTGACCCGCACCCGGTAATAGAGTGCCAACCTGTGCTTGGCCCGTTCGATCTGGTGCTGAAAACTTTCAAACGGCTGGTAGATACGCGGCGTGCCGCGGGAGCGACCCAGGTTGCCTTCCACCCAGCCCTCGACTTGATCCACAGAGAAGATTTCGAAACTGTCCGCATGGCGATAACTCGCCTTGAGGGGATATTCCGCCTGACGGCCATTGAGATTGACCGGCTCACTGTCGTGCTGGAACAGGTTGATGGCCGGCACACAGTTGAGCATGAAAGAGTCTGGGCGGATCTTGAGTTCCGCCGGCAGGGGCCTGTCGAAACAGAAATGGAGCTTGAATTCGCTCACCGGCAAGGGTTGTTTCGGCCAGTCGCCGCCGCTGAGTTCAAAGAAGAGGAAGCTTTCCGGGAAGCAGAAATACTCCTGCAAGATCCGGTAGCCGGAATAGACATTGTTCGGATAAGGCAGGAGCGCGTCGTCGCGCTCGAAACCGACCGATTTCAGGGCCTTGGCCTCCTGGCGAAAGCGCTTGCCATCGATCTCCAGCTCTATGTGGGAGAGTTGGTTGGCGAGCCAGAAATAGAGCTCATAGGCGGTATAGCTGTCGCCACCGAGGAAGAAACGCAGCTTGTCCAGCTGCAGTTCGCAGAGCGGCAAGGGAGCATGCAGGGCAATATCCAGCGAGATGGTGGAGAGATCGTTACCACTTTGCGCCGAGATATGGCGGATATCTGCCGGATAGACCCAGGCATCGTGACAGGTCTGAAAGTGACAGGTCACCTCGTCGATGGGCAGGCTGTCGAGCTGACACCCCTGCTTGACCAGCGCCGGTTGAGCGATGGCCCCCGGAATAACCGAAAACTGCATTATGGTCATGCTGGGTACGGGGCGCAGATAGTTGGGCCAGAGCATATTGAGCAGACCATGGGTCAGCTCGGGAAACTCATCCTCGATCTTGGCGCGCAGATTGCCGGTGAGAAACGCGAAGCCTTCCAGCAGGCGCTCCACATCCGGATCGGTATTTTGCTCCGACAGGAAACGGGTGAGCTCGGGATAGGTATCGGCAAATTCGCGCCCTTGCAGGCGCAAAAAAGCCAATTCATCCCTGAAGTAATGTTCCAGCGACATTGATCAGACCATGCGGTAGTGACGGTGACTGTCCATATGGACGTTGAACGAGGTGACCTGCTCGATATGCTCCAGCCTCACGTGGGCCGTCACCTGAAACGACATCTCAAGCGGACTCGCCTGATAGTCGGGTGACCGTACATCCACATGAATGATCCGAGGTTCATAACGACGGATGCACTGCCGGATCGCCTCACGGATCCGCCCCTTGATATCCGCACTGCCCTGAGTAGCGTCATTGAGATCAATGACACCCAGATCAGGAGCACTGCGGCAATTGCCGGGCCGGGTATTGAGAACCTGTTCGAGCTGCCGTTTGACAGATGCGATCAGTTCCTCAGACTCCGTGCGGGGGGAAGAGCCAAGCCCCTCCCCCCGGATACGATCAAACAGACTGGCCGCATTTCCTCTATCCCAGGAAGAGAGATACGGCATCGGGCATTATTCCTTGTCCAGTCGACCTACCAGAGACAGCTCGAAGCTGGCTCCCATGTACTTGAAGTGCGGACGCACAGCCATGGCAACCTGGTACCAACCCGGCTCCCCTTCCACGTCCAGCACCTTGATCTGGGCGGCACGCAATGGGCGACGGCTGCGCACCTCTGCCGGCGGGTTCTCCTGATCCGCGACGAACTGCTTGATCCAGCCGTTCAGTTCACGCTCCAGATCCTGACGCTCTTTCCAGGAGCCGATCTGCTCGCGCTGCAGCACTTTGATGTAGTGCGCCAGGCGGTTGATGATGAACATGTAGGGCAGCTGGGTACCCAGCTTGTAGTTGGTCTCAGCTTCCCGGCCTTCCTTGGTATTGGGGAATACCTTGGGTTTTTGCACCGAGTTGGCAGAGAAGAAGGCTGCATTGTCGCTGTCTTTACGCATGGTCAGGGTGATGAAACCCTCTTCTGACAGCTCATATTCGCGACGATCGGTGATGAGCACTTCGGTCGGGATCTTGGCTTGCAGCTGACCCATGGCCTCGTAGACATGTACCGGCAGATCGTGGATGGCACCACCGCTCTGCGGACCGATAATGTTCGGACACCAGCGATACTTGGCAAAGCTGTCGGTCAGGGAGGTGCCCATCAGATACGCGGTATTGCCCCACAGGTAGTGGTCGTGATCCGAGCTGATGTCTTCCTGATAGTTGAAGCCCTTGATGGGATTCTCGGTCGGATCGTATGGCAGACGGGCCAGAAAACGCGGTGCGGTCAGCCCCAGATAGCGAGCATCTTCCGATTCGCGCAGTGCGCGCCACTTGGTGTAGGACGGGCCTTCGAAAACAGACTTGAGATCCTTGATGGAGGACAAGTCCGTGAAGTTGTCGACCCCAAAGAAGGCGGGTGCTACCGAGGAGATAAAGGGGGCATGCGCCATGGCGCCAACGGCACTGACATACTGCATCAACTTGATGTCGGGTGAGCTGTGGGTGAAGGCATAATCACCTATCACGGCACCGACGGGCTGGCCACCGAACTGGCCATAACCACTGGAATAAACATGCTTGTAGAGGCCGGACTGGGTGATCTCGGGGGAGAACTCGAAATCCTCCAGCAACTCTTCCTTGGTCGCATGCAGCACCTGGATCTTGATGTTTTCACGAAAATCGGTGCGATCCACCAGCAACTTGAGTGAACGCCAGGAAGATTCCATCTCCTGCAATTCTTTGGCGTGCAGGATGACGTCCATCTGTTTGCTCAGCTTCTTGTCGAGTTCGACAATCATGCTGTCTACCAACGCCTTGTTGACCGGATCGCTGGTGGTACCGTTATCAAGAATATTGGCGATCAAGGCGGCAACGCCTTGTTTGGCAACACTGTAACCCTCATCAACCGGGCTGATACGGGCCTGCGCCATGATTTCGTCCAGCAAGGACGGGGAGGCGGTATTGGCCCCCGCTTGAACCTGTTCTTCGACCAAAGACATGTTGTTTTCCTTTCTCGTCAATCAATCCAACCTACCGATCACTCGGCAGGCTTAATCAAATCCAGCTCCTTGAGCAGTTGCTCACGAGCTTCATCACTGGACAGCAGGTCCTGCAAACGATTGCGGAAGGAGGGAATGTTTCCCAGCGGTCCCTTCAGGGCAACCAGCGCCTCACGCAGTTCCAGCAGCTTGCGCAGTTCGGGTACCTGCTGGGCCACGCTGTCAGGGGTGAAGTCATCCAGTGACTGGATCTTGATCGAAACCGGCATCTCCTCCTGGCTGTTCTCCTCCAGGCGGTTGGGAACGTAAAAATTCAGTTCCAGTGCAGATTCTTTCATGACGGAAGAAAAGTTGTTCTTGTCGATGGAGACGGTCTGACGCTCCTCGATAGGGGTTTCTTCGGTACGACCTTTCATATTGCCTACCACCATCATGGTCAGCGGAAGTTCAACTTCTCCCTGCTGCCCACCGGTTGCCGGCACATATTTGATATTGATGCGTTCTTTGGGCGCAACAGTGGCGCCATCGATACTCTTTCCCATGCTCTAAATACCAAGTTGTGGATCTGCCAAGACCCAAAAGCTTATAGCCGATGGATTAACCAACAACTGTCAAAAATGACAGTTGACTGTGTTGCTGAATAGCGACACGCGACTCCATAGGCCGACTGATATGTTTTTGATATAAAAAGATCAGCGATCTCAAATAATCAAAAACACAATATACACCTTGTTATCTATACAACCCGATTATGCCTCTGCTCTTTGTCAGAGGTCATGTTGGCTTAAAGTGCCATTTGCGGCGAATGGTATATTCATCCATTCTGCAACGTCAATAAGATATGATTAAAATAAAATATTTACATTAAAAAACAAACACTTGCATTAAATCACTGAAAAAACAAAAAATATTAAAACCTGTGTGCAAAATGAAACAAAAGATATTCGAGATGACTATTATAAAAGAACATCCAATAAAGCAATGATGACGCAACAAGGATTGACGCCAAGCACCTGTTGCTGCGTCAACCCTTGTCACATATGTTCATTCACTCATCTTTAAATTCATCTGACACAGGAATTACCAATGGAAGGGTAAAAAGATACATTTACACAAAATAAATATGATAAGGGATTACACTCAACATCTAGGTGACAGGTATATGATTTACAACGCTTTTAATAAAAAATTCATTCGATTAAATCGAGCCTTTCAACTTAACGAACCAGTGCTGCGCCAGTTTCTGACCGGTACTCTTCTCTTTTTCTGTCATCCCCTTTTCCAGCTCATCGCGCGCCTTGGTTGCATCACTATTACCATCCGTTGCAGCAAGCAAGTACCATGCATAAGCATGCAATCTGTTACGTGGTGCTCCCCACCCTTGCTCACGCATTATCCCCATACGATATTGCGCGTTTCTGTGATTGGCATTGGCTGCCAGTCGATACTGCTGCAGTGCCTGACTGTAGTCCTCCTTGCCGCCCAACCCCAGTCGTAGCATCTCGGCATAAGCGTACCGGGCATCGACATTGCCTTGTTGGGCTGCCTGCGCAAAACTCTGACGGGCTGAGGCCAGCTCCCCCCGTTCTTGTTGCAGCTTCGCCAATGCAACTTGTGCCTGACTGAACCCTCCCTGGGCCGCCAGCGTCAACCAATGCTCACGTGAAACAACATCGGTCTGCAGCAAGCTCAACTGATATTCAGCCTCATGGGAACCTCGACCAGCCGCCAGCTCCAGCCAATATCGGCCCAGCGCAAGATCCTGCGTTACCCGCTCGCCGGCCTGATAGGCCAATCCCAACCACAACTGGGCAGGCGCAGAACCCGCGTTAGCAGCACGCTGATAGGCAGTAAATGCCTCTGCCGAACTTGCCTGGCGAGCAAGCACCAGCAAGGCGTCCGGTTGCTGCTGGGCGGCAGCCTTCTCAAACCAGCGCTGGGCAATATCGGAGCGCTTGTTTACCCCCTTCCCCTGCTCGTAACGCAGCCCGAGTTGGTACTGAGCGTCACGATTGCCCTGCTCGGCCGCTTTTTCCAGCCATTTGATGGCCTCTATATCGGCACCGGACTGCTTGGCATACCACTGCCCCAGGATCAGTTGCGCTTGGGCATGATCCTGTTTGGCCGCCTGTTCGAACCAGTCGAGACACTGGCTGACCAATTTGCCTTTATGGTGGAGCTGGCAATCCATCCCCAGCTGATAACTGGCCTCACGATTACCCAGTTTGGCCGCACGTTGCCACCAGTCATTGGCCAACGTTGGGCTCTTCGGCTCACCCAGGCCGGACTGATACCAGCGACCCACCTGCAACGCCGCCTCACCACGAATATTGCTATCCGCCGCCAAGGGGCCAGATTGCTGCGCCGCCTGCTTCATCCAGCGCATCGCCTCGGGATAATCAGGCTTGGCCGCCAAACGCTTGGCCAGTTCATACTGGGCTTTGCCATGACCCTGCTGGGCTGTTTGAGATAGCTCTGACTCAGTGAGTGATGTAGTTGTGGTACAAGCGGTTAACCAGCTGCTCGCCAGTGCAAGCCATAAAGCACGGTATGTCATGAGAAAAATCTACGCTGATAGAAGTTGAAGATGAGTAGATGCCATATTACTGGCAGCTCCGTTATGCTACGTGACCACCTGATAGGCATAAAGCTGATGCCGCGCCGTCCCTGACTATTAGCCTTACCTATCAGAAGGCCCCGATACTCTCTGCCAATTCTGCTGCCATGGCATGGTCGTTATCACGACGACAGATCAGATACTGGGCTAACCAATTTTGGTACTGCTTCATTGATATCTCTTAAACCGCAATCCAAATCAATTGACCGGATCGGTATCCGTCTTGGGTTGTGCGGCGCGGTAGGCATCCATAATCGGAGCCCAAGCCATGCCACTGGGGGTGGGGTACTGTTGATAGGCATCACCGTATGCTTTATCAAAATCGTCGAACCACTCTTTGTAAACTTTGGTGACGGGATTTTCCTTGTCTTGCGAAGTTTGAATTTCCTTAGCAATCCCCCTGGCCAGCAGGATATCAGGTGTCACTCTGACACTGGTTAAAAATGCTTCCACATAGCCGCCGGTAGCCATGCCTAAGCCAATGTTATCTCGACGCTCTTCGCGCCACTCATCTCTCACCTTGATGCGATAAGGTTGTGCAATCATGCTTTCCAGTTCTGCTGGCAATACCAAGCTAATGCGATAGCGCTTTTTGTCATGAAATGAAATCCACTCTAGGTCCACCCGATCCGGAATTGGTCGCGTGGTGTGGCTCCCTTTAGAAATACTCCAGCGATAGTCTTTTTCTTTTAACCCTTCAGCCCCAAAAAATCCGGCGGAACCATTCGTCGAGGCATCAACCAACTTGCCATGGCGATAAAAGAGTACCTCAGTCACCCATAGTTCATCTGAGTTGGAACCGACCATATGCCACCACTCAAAATTTTTGGGTGGCGAAGAAGCGGCCTGACAAGCAGTGACTAGCGGCAACAACACCAGTAAGAGTATCCAGCGCATTAATAACCTCCCTTTTTATTACCCGTCATCTTGCGGATCTCTTTGTCACCAACCCTGTTGGGCGTATTGACTAGCCCAGTGTCAGCGCTGTAGTGCAAATAACCCAGTCGCAACTTTTGGTACACCTCGTCAGGTAAGCTACGAGCCAGGTTGATCACCTCTCCACGCCGTTTGGCAACATCCACCCATATCTCATCGAGTTTGGCCAAGTTCACTGTGGGATAGGAAAGTGCACTATCCAGGCGGTAGGCATTGTCACCTTGTGACACCCACTTCTTAAAAGGCACACCGGCATCCCGTGCCGCTTCCACCATCATGTGCAGCGGAATACGTGAATATTCTCCCTCCACCACCCGGTGCAACACCACATCGACGCTGATGTGCCGCTGTCCACCAGTTTGGCTACCTGTTATTGAGCCTATGTATGGGCGTACATTCAGATAGCCAAGTTGGGTGGGCTGACTATGGCTAGCCAGAGACACAACGCCCTTGGCCCAACCTTGTTCGGCCCTCATTTTGGCATAGGCACAAGCATCCAGGTACGCTTTAGACTTGGCTGCATTGATGTGAGGCAACTCAACGGAATTGAAGCTAGCGATCACGCAATTTTCAGTTATTAACGGGGAGACTGCGTTCGGATCACGCAGGCTCCAGCGGCTGTAATAGCCCCCACCGATATCGGAGTGAGCGCCGGGAATAATGACTTCGGTAAAATTATCAGCAATCGCGGTACCTGCGGCATCGTCGGTAATACGGGTCAAGTCAAAGTGATAGCGCCACTCGTCAGCCGCCACGATATGCACCACCCGCTCGGCGCAGTCAGGTGCCAGCGTCACATTACGTTTACCCCACAGATAGGAGCTGACCACGGTATCAAACAGCCCGACAAACTGAATACGCACATCACTGCGGCTCACCCAGTCAAAGCTCGCTTTCAAGGGAATATCGGGGTCAGCGGCCATGGTCTCCACCAGGGGGTGATCGCCCTTCTGATCGATACGGTTTACAAACTGGCGGGCGGCAGATGCGCCCCGGCTAAAGCCAAAGACATCGAACTCGACCTTATGAATACACTCGATAGTGGGCAGTATACGCTCAAGTTGTTTTTTGACCTCTGCCACAATTTGGGTTTGACAGGTCTGCTCAACCCGAACAGCACTGGAGGTGTCGCCTTTGTCTGCGGCAAGACCCGCTGTTGCATCGTCCTGCCCTTCGGTGGTGCCAATACCTTCAACATAAACTGCTACATTCAATTCTGATTTTGTCGGCAGCTTATATAGCTCCCTAGCCTTGCCAATATTGGTGATGTCGTTCTTCTCACTGTTGTTCAGACCATCAGGCAACGCCCCTTCAAAACACTGCTCCAGCAATATCTGCTGTTCTTCCGGGCTGCATTCCGCCAAGGCCTCCTCCAATGCGCTTTTCCCCCCTTTATGCTTGAAGGTGTTGTTGGCGGTGCCGTCAAAGAACACCCCGATACGCAGGGTGGTGAGCTGATAGCCCTTCACCTCAATCACGTAGGAGTGTTTGGTGATAAAGCGAGGCGGTTGGGCCTGTCCTGCCTGATGTCCTTTCGGTAGTGGCTGCTCTGGTTCAGTGAGGCAAAGGTCGCCTGAGGTCACCTTGATGTGCTCTCGTTTGACGTCGCAGTGCCCGAATAACTTGTCTGTATAGGCGGGTAGCTGTGTGGTCTCACCCTCCTTGAGGGCCTCACGGGACTGCGCCGCCTTGAGCCAGGCTGGCGTCTCGATTTTTACTGTCACTGGGCCAACTGCAAAACCTCGCACCAGGGTGGGTCCATCCTTCAGGGTGACCGTCTCTGACTTGCCGGTTTCGTCAGTCAAGGTGGCCTTGAGCCCCTTGAACGAACGGTTGTGCTCATCGCGAATGTCTACCTCTACCCAGTTATCATAACGTTCGCAAGGGATACAGTGGGGATCTGCCGCCATCAGGATACTCCTGTCAATTCGTGATGTTTGTTCAGCCAGTTGGCTACCTGAACCAGCTCATCGTCAGTCAGCATCAATGGCCCCCGTATCTCTTCAAGAGCCAGATTGGCCTGCAAGGCCAAGGCACCAGCCACCACACCATCGCGCACGTCCTCTTGCAGCCCATCCTGATTGGCCTGTTTAAGGGTGGGTAAAATGGTCCCGGCCGGGTCAGGATGGCACTCCATCATAGCCGTCATGGTCTGCCATAACCGCCGCCGCAAGATGTAGGCATGACGGTTCTCGTCGTAGAGTCCAGCCAGATGATGAGGCCGGATATGAAACCAGGGAGTTTGCAATGCAGGTTGGAACCGGGCATGGGGCGTGCGAGCAAAGGCTTTGCCATGGATCCAGAGCCCGGAACAGGGCCCCAGCACACTATCGCGTTCATCAGGGGTCATGGCGCTGAGCATGGGCAAGAAAATGCGTGGGTCAGAGAAACGAAACCAGACTGCTTCTCCTTCGCGTATCGCTTCTATCAGGCTCTGCCAATGGCGGCGGATCAGCTCCACTGATTGGTCGCTGATCAGGTAGAAGCCGCTCAGGGCGGGATTGGCCATCATGAACTCAGTGGAAGGGGCAGGCAGCAACCAGGGCCCCAACGCAGACTGCTCATCGAAAGCGGTACCGGCAAAAAGTGGATTGGCATTCTCTCCATCATAGGTATAGAAATCCGCCACGGCTGACTCTGCCTGGGCTCCATCGATGACGGCATACCTCTCACCCGCTTGCTCGCCAGCGAGCCAATCAGATAACGTCATAATACGGAAACCTCAATCAGTCGCTTGATCCTGTTGCGGTTGTCCGATGCATTGTCAGAGGTTGGAATCGTATTGAGCAAGGTATCGAAATCACCGCTCGTGGAGGAAACCACCCGATCAACCCTTAGCTTGGTCTGCGTCGGAAACAGCATCTCAGCTTCTCCCTTGAAGTGCGCAGCGTCTCCCAGCAGACGGCCACCATGACCGACAGGCAAGCGGATCTTCAACAAGGTATCGTTGACCCAGGCCTTGTCCGGTGAGGTACTCATGAATCCTGGCTCAACAACAATATTGCCCACCCCGGTGAACTGCTCTTTCAGGGCTGCAAGCTCCGGCTTGTCCAGCGCTAGCCCCCGGTAAACGAAAGACAACTCAGGTGAGGCCGGCAATTTGGCCAGACCAGCCTCCACATCGGCAACATAGGCCTTCATTGCCTTATCAAATTCACCCGCAGATGTCGGCTCATCATTCAAATAGCTGCGACTAAGCAGGGTATCGATGGCCTCTCGCTGCTTGTAGGGGCGATCACGCAAATAGTTATTGAGCAATGTGTACCCCTGCGCCGAATAGTATCTGAGCGCTTCATCCGCTTTGGATATCTCTACCGTCGCCCACTTCTTTGCCGGCTTTTTACCTTCCCCTTTGGCCGCAACAGGTGGCGGCGGCGGTGGCATCCCTGCGCCTCCGGCAAGCTGGGGTGGGGCGAGCGGTGGAGCCGGTGGCCCCCCGGCAGGCTGGGGTGGTACCGGCGGTGGGGCTGCTGGACAAGGCTTGGCCAGCGGTGCCATGGACTCCATGCTCTTGTGAATGGCCGGGGCTGGCAAAGTTGCCGATGGTGCCGTAGGCACTTCAACATTACCTGGCAGGATTGGGGCCTTGCCCCCCCAACCAGCACCTGAACCTGGGCTGCCACCCGAGTTCATCTTGATGGTGGGGCCGACCAGAGTAACGCCGCCACCATCGACCTTGATAAAACAGCCGCCCACCTTGACGGTGATCTCAGATCCCGCTTCCAATACCACTTTGGCGCCGGCCTTGACGTGCACTTCCTGCCCTGCTTGGGTGAGCCAGCTCTGCCCCAGCTTCTGGTGCATGGAGGCATCGACGGTCAGCGACAGGTCACCCTTGATATGGTCCCGCTTCTCACCCTCCACTGTCAGGTGGTCGTTGGCCTTGATCCGAGTCACCCGCTCGTTGTCGATGTCGGTGTGCTGGTCGTGCTTGATATGCCAGGCGGCATCGTTTTCGATGAGCACGTTCAGGTCTTTCTGACCGTGGATATAAATCTCTTCCTGCCCAGCCTGATCTTCGAAACGCAGCTCGTTGAACCCTTCACCCTGGTGGGTTTCGGTGCGCAGCACGGTACGGGTCTTGTTGGCGGGCAAGTCGTAGGGTGGTCGGTTGGTGGCATGAAAGGTGCGGCCGGTGACGATTGGCTGGTCCGGGTCCCCTTCCAAAAATGAAACGATAACTTCGTGGCCAATGCGCGGAATCGCCATCATGCCGTATTGGCCACCGGCCCACCCCTGGCTCACCCGCACCCAGCAGGAGCTCTGGTCGTTGGAGCTGCCATATCTGTCCCACGGGAATTGCAGCTTCACCCGGCCGTGTTCGTCGCAGTAAATCTCTTCCCCTTCGGGCCCCACCACGATGGCAATTTGCGGGCCGTCCACCATGGGCTTGTGGGGGGCTTGTGGGCTGCCAATGCGGGCACGCCAGGTGGTCGCAGCTTTGACCACCCCAAACTCGTTGTGGTAGACGGTCGGACCGCTGCCCCCCTCTTCCTCCAACGCTTGCGGCTGTTCGCCGGTATGGCGGATATGGACGATTTGCCAGTCGGTGTTGAGGCTGCCATTGGGGTGTTCAGTGAGTGAAAAGTGCTGGCCCGGCAGCAGGGCTGCACTGTTGGATTTACCGCTGCCCGCCACTGCGTCATTGCGAAGCGCATCGAGTCGGTGCTGGGCAAACGCCTTGCCGCTGCCGTCCTGCTTGTAGCGACCGGGAAAATCAAAGTGCTGGTAGCTATCACGCTGATGCTCCAGCTCGCTGCCCTGTTTCTTGTGGGAGAGCCCGTAGGCCGGGGTCTTGAAGCTGTAGTCCTTGAGCTCCACATCGCTCGGGCGCACCGCTTCCCGGTAGTGGAACTGGCGCACATATGGCCCTTGTTCCAACGAGCGGTTGCCCAGGTTGAAGAAGAGTTCGGGGCCGGCTGTTAATGCAGCCGCATCGTCGGCAAACACGATGCGGTGCTTGCCTGCGTCGAATTCATGGAAATAGAAGAGCCCCTCTTCGGCGGCGAGCCGATTGACGAACGCAAGGTCGGTTTCCCGGTACTGCACGCAGTATTCCCGCTGGGCGTGCTCATTCTTGAGCGCAAAGGCGTAGTCGGTGATGCCGTGCTCTTGCAGCAGGATGCTGAGGATTTCATCGGGTTTCTGCGCCTGGAAGATGCGGGAATTGTGACGAAGCGAAAGCCGCCACAACGCTGGCTGTACCCGCAGCTGGTAGCGGGTGCGGCGAAAACCGCTGTCCCCTTGCGCAAAATCACTCACTACCCCGCACACCCGCCGCTGCAACTCGCCGTTGTACCACACCAGGAGCTCGCACGGCTGGTCCAGCACATCGGCAAAGTCAACATCCGGCTGGGGGCTGGCCAATTCCAACCGCAACTGGAACGGGCTATTCAGCGCCTCTTCCAGCTCAAACTCGGCCACCACGAAAGTGCTCTCGGGCAGCGCCCCTACCTTGACGGTAAATTGTAATCCTGTGCTGTCTGCCATCGGTGAGCGCCTCTGAGATATGGTGCCGCCCCGCACATTCGGGGGCTTTTCAAGCTGTGTGAGAGATCCGCCATCGCCCTGGTTTTTCTGACACCATGGCTACCGCACGCCCTTGACGGCGTGCGACAAGACGTGAATTCGGTTTTTTTCTTGTACCCACTCGCAAAGAGCAAACGGGTACAAGAAAAAATCGGGGCGGTGCAGAACGGGGGAGTAGAAGACAGTTGGCGAGATATCCTCAAATGGATGCTCGTCAATCGCGCAGATAGCAAAGGGCACCGCAAGCAGTGCCCCTTTGTATCAACTTACGCTTCGCTGGGTGCGCGCCAGTCGTCAGAGCCGGAGGTACCGGCGACTGTGTGTTCCCAGTCAATCTTGCGGTAGGCCAGAGAGACCTGGATCAGCTGGGTGAAGTCAGACTTCGCCGGATCCTGGCAGTGGGGCATCTGGCAGTCGATATCGACGATAGTGGCATCGGTCAGCACGGTAGAGAAAAAGTGCTCCTGCTTGCCTTCCACGGAAGTGCGATACCACTTCAGGGTCACTTTCGGCAGCATTTCACCAGAGGCCAGGGCGTTGTACATCAGCGGTACGGCCTTGTTCAGGGCGACGGTGAATTTGAACGGCTTGTGGACACGCTGGCCGGCAGGCTGACCGGATTGCGGGTCAGTCGGTACGGTCACAACGTGTTGGAACTCTTGTACCAGCATCTCGTCTTCGTGACCTTGCACGAAGATGTTGCCGACGGAATCGGAGGTGAAGGCACTCGCGGTGATGTTGCCCTGGGTTTTACCTTCGATGCTGATATAACATGGAGTTGGCATGTGTATGCTCCTGATTGGTTGAACGGTAATGACACTCGACCGAAACCATTAGCAGTGACCATGCCAAACATTTTTATTTATAAAAAACAAATGCTTACTAAAAACTCAGTTCTAAATCCTCCCCAAAAGAGCGCAACAAGTTGCGCGGCCGGCATATAACACTGTAAAAAGTTGCACACCCAGCATTTAAAACCAAAATTAAAGCAATACCTTGCTCATAATGATATTTAACCCCGTTAGGCAAGTAACAGCGTCTTGTGGCTGACCTTCCCACTGAGCTATCAATTAGTAGGAGAGCAGTAGCTGAGGTAATCCACTGATGACGCATACGAACAAGGTTCTGGCAATCATGACGACCAGATCACCCGATGCGATCAGAGTAATGAAGAGGCTGGGCGAATAGCTGAACCGATATAGGGTCGAATGGCCGCCATGGAAAAACAAAACCCCCGGACAATCAGATTGCCTGGGGGTTTGCTGCATGTCGGTGATAACAAGATCTGTACGCATATCACGTTCGAACCGGACAGTCCGTCAAACGGGCATAAAGAAAAGGGCCTGTCTTGCGACAGGCCCTTTTCTTTTATTTGGCGGTGAGGGAGGGATTCGAACCCTCATTCTCACATGTTGCAGCACAAATATAACCTTCAATTTCAATAACTTACGCAATTATCGGCAGCTATAAAAGCTATGTAATTGTCTCAGGTAATTGCTATGAGACTTATTGTGCTTTTATATAGAAAATTAATTAAATGTCAACCACATAGGTTGTGGCAATTCACTGCGTTGTTGATCACGGACAATTGAGTTGGAAACTCAACGGCCCTGCAACAGCAGGGCCTTTTTATTTTTTGCGGTGATTAACTGTAATTAAATTACAAAATGATCTCGGTTGGATCTTTCAGGCAGGTCAGGGTCTGCCTCTTGTCAATGGCACACATAAAAGCATCATTCCTATTGATGCAAAAATAATGGGCGTTGATATTGACTCAATAGCGTCAGATGCGACACACTGTAACTGCATCATTAACGATGAAGAGATTTTTTGTGAAGCTGAACCATATTGCCACCATCAGTGCTGGGCACCCCTATCGCGGCAAGATCCCGGAGATCGATTCCGGCAGCATGGCCGTGGTGCAGATGAGAGATGCCTCGCCAGAAGGGGGGGTTGACTGGTCTGCCTGCCTTCGTTCTGAGCCTACCAGCAAGAAGGAGCCTGACTGGCTGCAAACCGGCGATATCTTGGTGGCGGCCCGTGGCAGCACTAACTATGCCGTGCTGGTTGATACCGGGCTTGCACCATTGCCCGCCGTAGCCGCCCCTCACTTCTATGTGGTGCGGTTGCATAGCGAGGCGCTCAGTCCCGAATTTCTGGCCTGGCAGCTCAATCAGTCCCCTTGCCAGCGCTACTTCGAGCTTCACGCCGAAGGCAGCGCTGCCAAAAGTATTCGTCGTCAGGTGTTGGCGGAGACCCCCATCGGCATCCCATCTCTTGCAAGACAAGTAGCCATCATGAAGATGGTCAACATCCTGCGTGAAGAGCGACGTCTGACGCAACAACTGCAACGCAACGGCGAGCAGATGATGCAGGCCATCGCTGCCAGCCTGCTCGAACAATCCGATCAGCAACCGAAATAGTTTTGCTGAGCAGCCCATTTTTCCAAGAAATACCCAAGGAATTGTGACTTATGACTACCTCGATAAACCAGGACGATATCAACAAGGCCCTCTGGTCTGCCTGTGATACCTTTCGCGGCACTGTCAGCCCTGATACCTATAAAGATTTTGTGCTCACCATGCTGTTCCTGAAATACATCTCCGATGTCTGGCAGGATCACTACGATGGCTACAAGGCCGAATATGGCGATGAGCCGGAGCTCATTGAAGAGATGCTCAAAAACGAGCGCTTCGTGTTGCCCAAACAGGCCAGTTTCTACAGCCTGTTCGAGCGTCGTCACGAGCCGGGCAACGGCGAGCGGATCGATCAGGCGCTGCACGCCATCGAAGAGGCCAATGGCACCAAGCTCAAAGACGCGGGCAAGAGCGTGTTTCAGGACATCAGCTTCAACACCGACCGCCTCGGCGAAGAGAAGCAGAAGAACACCATACTGCGCCATCTGATGGAAGACTTTGCCAAGGATGAGCTCAACCTCAAGCCGAGCCGGGTCGGCACCCTGGATGTGATCGGCAACGCCTACGAGTATCTCATCAAGAACTTCGCCGCCAGCGGCGGCCAGAAGGCGGGGGAGTTCTATACCCCGCCCGAAGTCTCCGATCTTATCGCCGAGTTGCTGGAGCCGATGCCGGGCGACACCATCTGCGATCCGGCCTGTGGCTCGGGGTCGCTGTTGATGAAGTGCGGACGCAAGGTGGTGGCAAACCATGGCGAGAAGCACTACGCCCTATACGGTCAAGAGGCTATTGGCTCTACCTGGTCGCTGGCCAAGATGAACATGTTCCTGCACGGGGAAGACAACCACAAGATCGAGTGGGGCGACACTATCCGCAACCCCAAGCTGCTCGATAAAAACGGCGATCTGATGCGCTTCGATATCGTGACCGCCAACCCGCCCTTTTCGCTGGATAAATGGGGTCATGAGGAGGCGGGGAACGATAAGTTCGGTCGCTTCAAGCGCGGGCAGCCGCCCAAGACCAAGGGGGATTACGCCTTTATCCTCCATATGATTGAGACCCTCAAGCCCAAGAGCGGCCGCATGGGGGTGGTGGTGCCCCACGGCGTGTTATTCCGGGGTTCCAGCGAGGGCAAGATCCGTCAGCAGCTGATCGACGAGAACCTGCTCGATGCGGTGATCGGCCTGCCGGAGAAACTCTTCTACGGCACCGGCATCCCCGCCGCCATCCTGATCTTTAAAAAGCAGAAGGTGGATGACAATGTGCTGTTTATCGACGCAAGCCGCGAGTTCAAGGCGGGTAAAAACCAGAACCTGCTAAGTGCGGACAATATCGCCAAGATCGTTGCCACCTATCGCAATGGCGGCAATGTTGATAAATACGCCTACCTTGCCTCGCTCAAAGAGATCAAGGAGAACGACTACAACCTCAATATCCCCCGTTATGTGGATACCTTCGAGGAAGAAGAGGAGATCGATCTGCTGGCTGTACGGGCCGAGCGCGAACAACTGAAAACCCAACTGGCCGAGCTGGAAATCGAGATGGCCAAGTATCTGGAGGAGTTGGGTTATGGTGCCTAATGGGTGGGAGAAAAGAGACCTCCAAGGTTTGATCTCTGTAAAGCACGGGTTTGCCTTTAAAAGCGAATATTTCTCAGATAATGGAGATATGGTTCTACTCACGCCAGGAAGTTTTTATGAGTCTGGCGGGTTTAGAAATCAGGGGGCGAAGACAAAATTTTACAAAGGCGATGTTCCACGTGGTTATTTGCTTAAAAAAGGTGACATGCTCATCGCTATGACTGAACAAGCAGAAGGGCTTCTGGGAAGTGCTCTTTTTGTACCTGAAAACAGCAAGTACTTACACAACCAGCGACTAGGTTTGGTGCAAATAATCAGACAGGAGCGCGTTTGCTTAGAATTTCTTTATCTCTTTTTCAATGCGCCTTCTAGTAGAAGGCAGATTACTGAGCAGTCTACAGGAACAAAGGTAAAACATACCTCTCCAGACCGCTTATGCTCAGTAATAGGACTGATACCGCCACTCCCAGAACAAAAGAAAATTGCTCAAATTCTCTCCACTTGGGATAAGACTATCAGCACCACCGAGCAACTGCTGGCCAATAGCCAGCAGCAGAAAAAGGCGCTGATGCAACAACTTCTAACCGGCAAAAAACGCCTGCTGGATAACAATGGAGTGAGGTTTAGTGGGGAATGGAAACAAGTAAAACTATCAAAAATATTTGAAAGAGTGACAACAAAAAATAATGGAAAAAGTTCCAATGTTGTCACCATGTCTGGGCAACAGGGCTTGATCCGCCAAGAGGATTTCTTTAAAAAATCAGTCGCGTCTGAAATCCTTGATGGCTATTTTTTGTTGAAAAATGGCCAGTTTGCTTACAACAAGAGCTATTCAAATGGTTATCCGATGGGTGCCATAAAGCGCCTTAATCGTTATGATGATGGCGTTGTGACTACTCTGTATATTTGCTTCGAGATTTCTGAACCGACAAAAGCAGATAGTGATTTCTGGGAGCACTATTTTGAGTCTGGACTGCTTAATAACGGTCTCTCACAGATTGCACATGAGGGCGGTCGTGCTCATGGCTTACTGAATGTAAAGCCAGCAGATTTCTTTTCACTAAAAGTGCCTCTGCCGTCACTAGATGAACAGCAAAACATCTCCGCAGTGCTCCGCACGGCTGATCAGGAAGTCACTGCTCTCCAGCAGAAATTGAATGCTATCAAGCAAGAAAAAAAAGCACTGATGCAACAACTTCTGACCGGAAAATGCCGAGTTAAAATCAACTAAATAGGTGATAGCTATGAAGCTGGGATTCTTTTTTGGTGCTGGAGCAGAAGTCGGATACGGTCTGCCTAGTGGTGGAAAATTTGCCATCGACCTTTTTCGTCAAGATCCAAGTCAATACAAGACCGAACTACGTGACCAGCTTCGTACATTGGATTCGCGTTCACCTTATGCCAATGACTGGCTACCACAAGGATATGTTGGCAAGAGTATTTATGCTTTTGGACGTAATGAGTTTACCAGCATTATCGAATCATCTATCGAATACAAGCGGGACGAAATAATTCGGCGTCTAAACCGTTTCGATCAAGAGTGTGATGATGCTATTTTGGCCTTGGGCATCGATAAAGCAACGCTAGAGCAGGCATTTTTAGAACTGACAGGCACCACCATAGGTGAGCGTTTATACACTCACGATATTCGCCTTAACGAGTTATTGGCTAGAGACGTCAGGTTATTTGAGTCTGAATATTACTCAGCCATGTTGGATGTAGTTCGTGAATCAGCTCACAACGATGATCTAAAAAGGTACGTTACATCCTTCTTACAGTTATTAGTTGGCGCCCATGGTCAAGCTCTTGTGCAACGCCTGAACCAAGAACTGTTCGAGGCGGCACCGGATGATTTGCCCATCTTTGATGATATTGCTGGTATGTTCCGCCTGGAATTTAACCGCATTGGTTCAACGGCTTTGGAACTGTTGCTGGAAGAGAACCGAAATTTTGATATTGGTGAGGGGGCAACAGCCCTAACTCTTTTCTGTTCAATAGCACAAAAAGTACTAGAAAACCTATTTACGACGGTGCTTGACTACCAGAAGCTGATAGATGATCATTTCCGCTACCTATTTTCGCCATCCACTGAGTGGGCCAAGTTCACTCGCATGGTTATTTTTCTCAAGATTGCCCGCGAATACATCAGTGCTCAGGCGCCAACAGCCGAAGAGCTTCCGGCTCAAGGTTATTACCACGACCTGGCTACATTCGATGGAGATCTCACATTCTCGGCCATCGGTACGGCCAACTACAACAGTCTGCTAGCCGAGGTTTTCCGTGGCATGGACATAGCGCTGCCGGAAATAATTCATCTGAATGGCAGTGTGCATGACTATTACAACCCTTATAAAAATGCTGTCATTACCTGTGATAACCCAGATGATGTAGATAACAGTCAGATCCATGTTCCTTTCATCCTGACACAAAGCGGTCTTAAGCCTCTTACTTCGGTGGCCATGTCACGGCGGTACGTCAGGCTTTTCGATGCTTATGCTGAGTCTGATGCTATCGTCGTTGTGGGTTTCGGATTTAACAAGGACGACAGCCACATTAATGGGCTTTTCCGTGAACTGGTAGAGAACCAAGGTCGGAAATTAATTCTCATTGCAAGGAGTGTGGATGGCACCGCAGAAGATCAAAAACGGCGGTTACGCAATAAGCTACGTATTTCTCATACATTTAGCCACTTATTGACGGTAATTCCCGTAGATGATCGCACAAGACTTCAAGGTGATCGCCTGTGGCTGGATCAAGTCTTTGCTGCTCTGCAAGAGGAATAATCGTGGCGAACACTTCTGTATCAGCGATGACCCAGTCAACACCTAAATTTCAGGAAGAGTACAGCGCCAAGATCCCGGCTTTGACCCTGCTCACCCAGTTGGGCTGGACTTTCCTCTCCCCCGAACAGGCGCTTATCGCAAGGGATAACAAGGCCGATCAGGTGGTGCTGCGCCAACAACTGCGCAGCGTGCTGGCCGAGCGCACCTTTGTGTTTGCGGGCAAGACCTATCCACTGTCGGCCAAATCGGTGGACAATCTGGTGAGCGAGCTGTGCAGCCCGGCCCTGAATGAAGGATTGCAGGCGGCCAACGAGCGGCTCTATAACCACTTGCTCTATGGCATGTCCGTCACCGAGTTTGTTGATGGCAAGAAGGTGAGCCCAACCATCCCCCTGATTGACTGGCACAATCCGCACAATAACCGCTTTACCTTTACCGAAGAGTTTCGGGTCACCCGCGCAGGGGGCATCGAGTCGCGTCGCCCGGATATCGTCTGTTTCGTCAATGGCTTGCCCTTGGTGGTGATTGAGGCCAAGCGCCCGGATGGCAACGCCAAAAAAGGGCCGACCATCAAGGAGGGGATCTCCCAGAGCCTGCGCAACCAGCGCCCGGACGAGATCCCGCTGCTGTTTGCCTACAGCCAGTTACTGCTCTCCATCAATGGCATCGAGGGGCGATATGGCACCTGCGGTACGCCAGAGAAGTTCTGGGCCGCCTGGCGTGAGGAGGACATCGGTGATGGTGAGATGACAGCCATCAAGAATCAGCCGCTCTCATCCGGACAACTCTCCGCCCTGTTTAGCCACCGTTCCGCCGCCGACCTGGACTGGTATCAGTCGCTGGTTGCGGCGGGCGAACTGGCCGTCAGCGATCAGGATCGGCTGCTCATCAGCCTGCTTTCCCCGGAGCGGCTGCTGGAGATGACCCGCCTGTTCACCCTGTTTGACAAGAAGGCGGGCAAGATAGTCGCCCGTTACCAGCAGGTGTTTGGCATCAAGCGGTTGATCGAGCGTATCAACCAGAAACGCCCCGATGGCGGGAGAGAAGGTGGGGTGATCTGGCACACCACTGGTTCGGGCAAGTCGTTCACCATGGTGTTCCTCAGCAAGGCGCTGATCCTGCACGATAGTTTGAAACAGTGTCGCCTGCTGGTGGTGACCGACCGGGTGGATCTGGAGAGCCAGCTCAGCAAGACCTTTGCCTCCAGCGGTGAACTCGCGGGCAAGAAAGATAAAGAGGCGGCCATGGCTACCTCGGGCAAGCGGCTGGCCGAGCAGATCGGTAAGGGCAGCGAGCGGATCATCTTCTCGCTTATTCAGAAGTTCAACTCAGCGACCAAGTTGCCGGAGTGCATCAACAAGAGCCCGGATCTCATCGTGCTGATCGATGAGGGCCACCGCAGCCAGGGGGGCGAGAACCATGTCCGCATGAAGCTGGCATTGCCCAACGCCGCCTTTGTCGCCTTTACCGGCACACCGCTGCTCAAGGATGACAAGACCACCAACAAGTTTGGCCCCATCGTCCATGCCTACACCATGCAGCGGGCGGTCGAGGACAAGACGGTGACGCCGCTGCTCTATGAGGAGCGTATCCCCGATCTGGAGGTCAACGAGCGGGCCATCGACAGTTGGTTTGAGCGCATTACCCAGGGATTAAATGAGCAGCAGCAGGCCGATCTGAAACGCAAATTTGCCCGCAAGGGCGAGATCTACAGCGCGGAAGATCGCATCAAGCTGATTGCGTTCGATATCGCCAGTCACTTTTCAAACCACATTGTCGAGGGGCTCAAGGGCCAGCTGGCCTGCGATAGTAAGGCCTCGGCGGTGCTCTATAAAAAGTACCTCGATGAGGCGGGGCTGTTCGAGTCGGCGGTGGTGATGAGTCCGCCCGACAGCCGGGAAGGCAACACCGAGGTGGATGAATCGACCACACCGCTGGTCACTCAGTGGTGGAAGGAGAATGTCGGTACTCAGGATGAGCAGGTCTATTCCAAGGCGCTTATCGAGCGTTTTGCCGATGAGAATGATCCCCTCAAGTTGCTGGTCGTGGTGGACAAGTTGCTGACCGGCTTCGATGAACCAAAGAACACAGTGCTCTATATCGACAAGCCACTCAAAGAGCACAACCTGATCCAGGCGATTGCGCGGGTCAACCGGCTGCACCCGAAGAAGCAGTTCGGTCTGCTTATCGACTATCGCGGCATCTTATCCGAGCTGGATACCACCATCGGTAAGTATCAGGATCTTGCTTCCCGCACCCAAGGCGGCTATGACGTTGACGATCTCAAAGGTCTCTACAACCAGATGGGCACCGAGTACAAGCGGCTGCCACAGCTCTATCAGGCCCTGTGGGGCATCTTCGCCGGGGTGAAGAACAAGCAGGATATCGAGCAACTGCGTCAAGTGCTGGTGCCCAAGATGGAGGAACTGGACGGCGAACTGGTGGATGTGAACCTCAAGGTGCGAGAAGACTTCTACGAGGCGCTCACGGCGTTTGCCAGTTGCCTGAAAGTGGCGTTGCAGTCGGCCTCTTTCTTCGAGGACGGTGCCTTTAGCGAGGCGGATCGCCGTCACTACAAGGAGACGGTGAAACAGCTCTCCAGCCTGCGCCAACTGGTGCAGCAGGATGCCGGTGAGAAGGTTGACTACGACGAATATGCCGAGCAGGTGAAGAAGCTGCTGGATAAGCATGTGGTCGGTGTAGAGGTCAAAGAGCCGGGTGGCTTCTATGAAGTCGGCAAGATGGGCCAAAAACAGCCAGAAGAGTGGAACGAGAACAAGACCCGTAACGAGACCGACATCATCAAGACTCGCGTCACCCGCATGATCGAGCAGGAGCTACGCGACGACCCCTACGCTCAGGAAGCCTTCTCCAAGTTACTGCGCCAGGCCATCGAGGAAGCTGAGAAGCTGTTCGAGCACCCGCTCAAGCAGTACATGCTGTTTCGGGAGTTCGAAGAGCAGGTGCAGGAGCGGCGTCTGAGTGACTTTCCTGACGCCTTTGCCGGTCATCGTCACGCGCAGGCCTACTTTGGGGTGTTCAAAAAGGTACTGCCGGAGGTGTTCGCCATTACCGACAGCCAGGTACAGGAGAAGTGGATAAAGCTGGCCTTTGAGATCGATACGGTCGTGGATGCATCGGTGGCCGAGCACTCCATCAACCCGCAGAACATCGAGGCGGGTATTCGCAAGCAGTTGCTGCCGCGTATGTTCCAGGAGTGCAAAGCAATCGGCAGTGGTATGGAGCAGGCCAAGAAGATTGTCGAGATGGTGGTGCAGATCACCCGAGTCGGCTTGAGCGGAGTCTGATCAGATGAATGTGCCTATTCGGGTCAAGGGCGATGCTCAGCCCCAGGCTCCAGCTCCATCCTTTAGCTTTCGCTACGGCGATGAGCGGATCGCCTTCGAGCGGGTGCAACGGAGACAGGCTAGCGGCAAGGTGCTTATCAAGGTGCATCCCGATTGCCGCGTCGTGGTCTCGGCCCCGCGTGAGACGGCTGATGATGCGGTTCTCGCAGCGGTCAAGCAGCGCGGACGCTGGATCTACGAACAGTTACGCGACTTTCGCCAGCAGTTGGAGCACGTCACCCCACGCCAGTACATCAGCGGTGAGAGCCACTATTACCTCGGCAAACAGTACCTGCTCAAGGTGATCAAAGCCCCTGATTCGGTGCAGGGGGTCAAGATGTTGCGTGGCAAGCTGGAGGTATCGGTCAGGAGCCTAGTCACTGATAGCGCAAAGAGAGCCGAGAAAGTCCAGGCACTGCTCGCTGACTGGTACAAGGCTCGTGCCAGGGAGGTGTTTGCCAGACGACTCAATGCCATGCTCGATCAGGCCATCTGGGTCACCGAGCGTCCGCCCCTGCGCATCCTGACCATGCAGACCCAGTGGGGCAGTTGTTCCCCCAATGGCCGGATCACGCTTAACCCGCATCTGGTCAAAGCGCCCCGCGAGTGTATCGATTACGTGATCCTGCACGAGCTCTGCCATATTGCCGAGCACAATCACAGCGAGCACTTTTACCGGCTGATGGGTCAGGTGATGCCCGGTTGGGAAAAGACCAAAGCGAAGCTGGATGGCATGGCTAACCGCTTGTTGACGTGAGTTATCAGCTCGTCAGTCACCCACAGCCCGGCAGGCCACCCTTGCCGGGCTGATTTTTTGGTGTGGATGCATTGATTGCTCTTCGCATGGAGCCTTTTGTAGCCAAAAACGGACATTTTTTCTGAGCGGAATCATCAATCGCTTCAGAATAATGTTCTATATCCGCCACCCTCTTATGTCAAAAAAGGAATAAAAAACATTTATTTATTATTTATAAAAATAAATATCCGTGATTATGTATGCTTATGTGATTTTTTATAACTATATGTTTTTTTAAGATAAAAAATCAAATTTTGTTGAGTGTAGTATTTTTGCCATGATAGCGTCGATAGTTATTATTTATAAAAATAAATAAGTAAAAACAATACCTTACGTGCACTATTGCGGTTGACGACCCCCTGCCCAGTTACTAGGTTGTATGCAGGTCAGGTAGGAGTAGTCATGCAGCAAAAAACGGTTCAGCAGCCCATCGTCACCGATGCGGTTCACATTAGTCCAGAAATGGTGTTCACGTTGAATCGGAATTGGTGTTCATGATCGGCCGGCACATGCAGCCAACCTACGGTGCAGATACAATCCACTACCTGATTACCCATGACCCTCAGCCAGCTTCAAGAGTCGATATGGCATCGGAGGGCTTGCCACGACTGCATGCCCCAATTCTACCAACATGCTATTGAGGTCAAAACGATGATTAAACCGGAAGCAGTATTCAGCAAGATGCCTTGGTAAATGCTTCGCTCCGAGCTTATGACAACTGCCCCGCAGCGAGTTCTTCACATTCCCTATCATCGTGTTTACCCAGTTGAATGCCGGATGATCCAGCAAATCAAGGTTGCCCCCGGTGACAACTCCCAGGTGCTCACAATTGGCCTCCTTGACCGCTTTGAAACAGGCCAATCCATCGGATATCACCGCGCTACCACTGGCAATATGCCGTTTTGCCCAATCAGCAACGGACTTGGTTTTGAAACCATCGACCACCGTCATCCGCATCTTGATTGGATGTCCTTCCTTGTGCAGGGCCACTGCTGCCACAAACGGCGTCTTGCCTGCCGCGCCCCGACCCCGTTTGCCACCACGGCGCTCGCCACCCCAGTAGACATCATCGAGCTGAATGATGCCGCTGATGGGCTGCTTGTCATCGGACTCTTTCATGGCTTGCAGCAGCTTGTGCTTGAGCATCCAGGCGGTGTCATATTTGACGCCCAACTGGCGCTTTAGCTCCATCGCTGACAAGCCTGTTTTGGTTTGTGACAACAGGTGCATTGCCAGAAACCACTTGGTCAGTGGGAGCTTGGTGTTTGCGAAAATCGTGTTTCCAGTCAATGACATCTGGTGACGGCAGTGATTGCATTGCCACACACGTGGCCGCCTTCTCAGGCGACAACAGGTCTTGTTGGCACATTCAGGGCAGACAAAGCCGTTAGGAAAACGCCAAGTGAACAGCGCGTTTTCGCACTGAGCCTCAGTGCCATAGTCCTTGAGAAACTCAAACAGGCTGTAGCCTTTCTGGAATTGGACTTTGCTTTTGGCCATGATCTCGCACCTCGATAACTGTACGTAAGATCAGTATAGTTCGTGGTGACTGCTAATCATGGATAATCAGGTCTACATATGATATATAAAAACAAGTTCTGTAAGAAGAGCTATACTTAAGCCATACAACAAAAATAAGTATTTTATGATGAAAATGACACTATCAGGAAATATAATCATCATACTAACATTATTAGTTGGTATGTTAAAATCTGCCAATGCCAATGCCAATGCCAATGCCAATGCCAATGCCAATGCCAATGCCAATGCCAATGCCAATGCCAATGCCAATAATATTACTCTCGTTAGTTCTGAGGGTACGTATAACTCGATGTATGGATGTTGGCTTCATCGAATATATAGCGAAGCATTTTCAAGGCTTGGATATAAATTATCATATCTAGCAGTCCCTGGTGGAAGAGCGCCACTAATGGCTGAACATGGTGAAGTAGACGGAGAAATTCATAGATCGTCTGAATACCAATCACAAACAACAAATTTAATCCGAGTTAATGAACCACATTTTTTAGTAACTTATGAAACATACGTTACTAAAAAAACGCTAAAGTTTCATCATTGGAATGAACTTGGTTTATATGGCCTGAGAGTTGAATTTAGACGTGGAGCGAAGAGGGCTGAAAAAGAACTAACTAAAGTAGTACCCTCCTCATTGCTAAGTGACATAACATCCACTGAACAAGGATTAAAAAAATTAATTCGAGGCCGTACTGATGTGTTCGTAGAGCAAACTTTAGTTTTCAAAGGAGTATATGAGACTTTACAAAAAAACAACAAAGAATTCGGTTTGGTTTATTCTGCCGGAATAGTCGACACATTGCAAAATTATGTATATTTAAACAAGCGCCACAAAACTTTAGGAGAAAAACTGGCGCTAATAATAAAAGACATGAAAAGTGATGGTTCCATTAGCACCTATATGAGCGAAGACTGTACTATGAACAAATAAACATTGTGGGTGTATAGCTCTAAATAACTGTTCCGAATAGTAGATCACTGGAGGAAGGGAACTCAGTCCAGTTTGTGCGATCTCATTAGTCGCCAAACAAAACAAGCCACACCAAAAGGACTGAGTTGATGCCTATCCTACCACCCCTGCCACGACCACAACGGCGCCGCATTCACAAAATCATCCATGCCACCCGTGATAAAGGGCATGCTCGTCGCTTGATGGCCATCTTGCTGTTACATGAAGGCCGCACGATCACTGATGTTCATCACCTTACCGGCGCGGCTCGCTCGACCATCGGTCGTTGGCTTCGGTGGTATCGGGATGAAGGTGTGGGGGCTCTAGAAGCCTTACCGGCTGGCCGTGCCCCAGTCTTACCTGTCGCCAAGATTGTCACCTTACTGGTGCTGCTCATGCAGTTTTCTCCGCAATATTTTGGTTATCAGCGCAGCCGCTGGTGTACCGAACTATTGGCTATCAAAATCAATCGGTTAACAGGGCTCAATGTGGCCGCCTCCACACTTCGTCGATGGTTACCTCGCATGGGTATTGTCTGGCGCAGGCCCGTGCCGACCTTGCGGATAAAAGACCCTGCCTATCAGGAGAAAATGGCGAATATCGACGCTGCGCTGGCCCGCTGTGATACCGCTAATCCAGTGTTTTATGAGGATGAAGTCGATATAGACCTCAATCCCAAATTAGGGGCCGACTGGATGTTCAGAGCGCAGCAAAAGCGGGTTGTCACACCGGGACAGAACGCCAAACATTACCTGGCAGGCGTTCTCCATGCAGGCAACGGAAGAGTGCTTTACGTCAGCGGGATAAAGAAAAACTCATCGCTGTTTATCGCCATGCTGGAAAAGCTGCGTCACCACTACCGACGAGCCAAAACCATCACGCTGATCCTCGATAACTACATCATTCACAAAAGCAAGCAGACCGAGCGATGGTTGAAGAAGAATCCCAAGTTCTGCATGGTATTCCAGCCAGTTTACAGCCCTTGGGTTAATCACATAGAACGGCTGTGGCACAAGTTACATGAAACCATCACGCGCAATCATCAATGCAGAGGAATGGCCAGTCTGCTGGCCCGAGTGAAACACTTCATGAACACAGTGTCTCCTTTCCCGGGGAATGGCTATGGCACAGCGAAGGTGTAGCACTATTGGGATCAGTTATTTAGGAGGTCAGATCATCGAGTCACCAGATAGTTCCCGGATTTGTTCAACAAGGCCGGTTCAAGCAGCTGATGACAGAGAAGCTGAGTCTGCGCAAATATAACGGGCAAGTAGGTGAAGTCATGGGTTATGTGTGTGCCATGAACAAACTGTGCGCTCTTGGTCTGCCCGTTAGGCAGCCCCAAGTGTAACTGTCACCTGGGACTGGGGAAGTTACGTCCAGATAGCTGATTTGGGTAATAACGCCGCATATCGACCTTGAAAGCGACGAAAATAGCGGAAGTGAAGGTTCCCGTTATTGCCCATGGTCGCGCATCGTGCGCTGAATAAAATAAGGGGTTGGCTGGCATAGCCCGTTGTTTCCTTGGCAAAAATGCTCGTCGAATTAGGCGAAGGAAATTAATGCAGAACAGGACCTTAGAAGGATGTTAAATGCTATATCCTCTTAAGGTCCTGTATAACTAACTGTGTATAAAAGTATCGATCCATGTGACTATCATTAATGGGTAATCAGGATCCTCACTCAGTCGATAAAACCGAGAGCACGTAGCTTATCAAGGGCCCGGTCCTGGTCGGCATTGGAGAAATCGGGCTCCTGAGCAATCCGAACCAGGCGGTCAAACACCTCTTTACTCTGAGAATCCAAAACTGCACAGACCGACGCTAATGAGACAGTGTAGCGATCGCTGCAAGCAGATGCCATCGCTTGAGCAAGCAAAGCGCTTGAACGAGTGCCGTTGTGCTTTTCAATACGCCTAAAAAGATCGTCAAAAATTTTCATTATTTACTCCATTTCCCTTCAAGGGAAGATGTGAATAGGCTCCAGACGTAAAAATAGAAACGCCTGTGTGTTTAATTAAATAAATTAAAACTTCGTGTGTGGCAGGTGACACTTATTCCCTGTTAGCACCTCCTTTGAGCTGGGTTAGTTTTATGTTCTTGCGGCGATTAATTTTCCTAAACTCACTCTCAAAATCAATTAACTCAATACGAAATAGGGCTGCTATGTGTCTTTTTGAGCAGGCATGCTTCTTTGAGCTCAACGAGAACCGCTGGTTTCCAGGCACTATGTCACGGCAGCAGGCTCGCCGTTCTGTAGGGCTAAGGATAAATATCCTGTCTGAATTCATTTCACCATCCGGCAGTGCTTTCCCTGATGCCCTATCTTTAAATGATTGAGTGGCCATCATTAGTTTTTTATTATATTCCTCATCCATAAAACACCCTGCAATCTATTTCAGCAACAGGCTATCAGGCTTATTAAGATGATTCAACAGATAATTGAAGATGAACCTAATAATAATTTTTCTAATATTTTCATATATACCTGCACGCGGTATTAATCTCCGCATTATGGACTACTCTCTTGCCGACTGACGTTGATGTTATTGCAATAAAATAGGTAGGTAGGCTTGAACTAATGGAATAGATGCCGCATGCAATTGCATGCGGCAACGCACGCTTGCTAACCTTTAACTTAAGGTGCTACCGACTATGCTGTGCCTGCGTAAAGTCGCTTATTGAGCCACCTGCGGCGCTATAACAACACCTCAACGGGTAGGTCCGCAAAATGCATCTACGTCGATTTAAAATCACTTCATTTAGCTGTACCTGATTACCCATGACTCAAAGAGTTCTCCACCCACTGTGTTCGCCTACCTTACTCAACTTCATTCTTAGCTTCTTTTCGTCTATTTCTTTCGCCTTTTATCCACATGCGGACCGTGTATTCATCAACATTACAACTGAAGGCTATATCCCTAATTTTATTTCCACACTCAAAAAACTGACGAATTGCTTCATTTACTTTCATATTATAGTAATAATATCTCATCGAGTACCCTTATTAAATGGTGGAAGGAAGTGTTTATTATATAATTAGCATGTGAATATTTGTGCTCGTGTATTCTGCCACTTCATCCATACGTAGCGGTAAGCTAATTGATGAATCGACCTAGATTGGTTAACGTTCGGAACCAGCTCTTGCCAGGCTACGAAAACACCATGTTCAGCTGGATAAGTAATAGTGTACAGATTGGCAAATCAGCACCTTCTGTTTGTATATACAGTGGTACTTACTGGTAAATAATCTATGAATATCATGGGCCTTGGTCATTTCGATATTCACTCGCATAGTAACTCCATACTGCCAGTGCGGTCATTGGGCTGCTAGGAATGCACTCACGGTAAACCGAGAGACTCTCGTCTGTCAAGGTGGAAATCAAGATCATGCCATTGATTTTTAAGGGATTATTTATTGAAAAAATAATTGTACAAATTTCACCCTTGGTTGTTTTTTGCTCTTTTTGAGTATTGTCTGCACAACATTTGACCTATAACATGCCCATAAACAGAGTGGACGTAGTTGGGATGGTAAATATCGCTAATGCGGTAGTCATTACATGTGGATAATATGCTCGCAGAGCAATATAAATAAAAACATTTTTGCCGTTCGATTTAATGGATATGAGCTTAAACAGAACATAAACAGACGAATTCCTGCATATAGCGGGACATCAATGCTTGAATGACATGTTCTAGTTGTTTTCAATGTGATTCATATTTTATTTTGAAAACAAAGGCTCAATTGTTTATTTCAGAATCATAATGCATTTAAAATGCAATGTCTAAAATAAGCACTAGGCGCTCTTGTGCATGAAAGGGGGATATGTAAGGGGGGTAATTCTGGATGCAATCTATTTATAGATAGAGGTTCATTACACTCTTGCATCCAGATGGTAGAGATTGTGTGTTTAGACTGATACATCAGTGAGTAAATCTGTGGCGATGTACTCATACGTTTTATCCGGCCTCCTTTCCCGCCGAATCCAAGTATTTGATACGCATTTTCTGATATAGTTTTTTGCCTGCCGTTCCTGTATGGAAAATTCTGCACAAAAGGAGTTCACTAACTCGGATGCTGATACAGAGGTATGCCCACTCAGAGCTTTTTTGAGGGAAGTTAATAATGTGCTGTTATCACTATCATTCGCGCTGACGAATATCAGATGTTCTGTTCGGTTTAATAAAATCTCATCAGGAGTTTCAACCGCTCTCGAACTAAATCTGAGGCTGAATCTAGCCCCCTGCCCATCCCAGGGTGGGAGCACACTTTGTTGATATTTTAACCAAAGAATAACTGAGCCCGATAGTCGTCATTCCAGCCGGC